>JAHITX010000100.1 GCA_018817425.1 Pseudomonadota bacterium | reverse complement strand
CGAGGCTGAATTGCTTAAGGGAGGTACGGCTCCCCTGCGGCCTACAGTGTTCCCTGTGTACGCTTCACGATCATTGTTCCTTGTCATAAGACCAAGTCCGCAGACCGCGCAACACTCGGTACGGGCTGCTGGTTAAGCTTTTCCCGATAAGGACTTTCTGACCGGGAACTCAAGCAGGACACACTATAAGAAGCACCAAGCTGCGCTTGGCGAACTAACAGACGCTTAACCGGTAGCGCGTCATTGGCGCGGTTTGTGCGTTAATGAGCGAAGCGAATAGCACAGAACCTTGGCAATAGCGCTATCCGGTTGAAGCGTATGTTATGTCATTTTAAAACATTATTATTTAAATTCTGAAATGTTTCCAAATTCATTCAGCTTTTCCTTAGTAATATTCCCATTTTTTACTTTAACAAGATATGCATGCTTATTTTTATTTGATTGAATAATTCTGTACTTGTCATTTTCAATCACAATAGCACAATTATTTTCTATGCCAATAAACTCTATATCTTTTTTCTTCAGATATCTATTAAAAGCATCTTCATCTTCTCTATCATCTAAATGTGGACAATGAATACCAGGTATAATTTTCAATCCATCTATCAAACTATAATTCCATTCTGTATTGCTTGAAAAAATCTCAGTATCGCTAATACCTTTTTCAAACCAACACATAGATCCAGCACTTAATCCACAAAGAACTTTATTCGTATTTATTACCTTTTTTAACGCTCTATCAACCTTCTCTTTTTTCCATATATCGATTAAGTATTTTGTATCTCCACCACCAACATAAATGATATCAGCGCTTCCAATTTTCAATTCAATTTCACTATATGTAATATTACTATTTGATACACACAAGGAATCACAAATACATCCAAGTTTTTCCCCGAATACTTCTTCAATAGTCTTTATATATCCTTCTGAATCATGACTTGCAGTTGGAATAAATAGCAGTTTTGGATTTGTAGTATTAGAAAGCTGGACAATGCTTTCATCAATTTTTAAGGTTTCTAAATCACGAAGTTCACCACCGCCAATCAACACGAAAACAGCCATAGGATATCTTTCCCAATCAAAATACAAATAAGCGCGTGCGATAGCGCAACGACATAAGTTATTCTATAGTTTCCGTAAAAATACTAAAACAAAAATTTCTTAACAAGAAAATTCTTATTCGATACTAATTTTTCTAACGGTATAATACTCAATACGAAGTGATTTACAGTTTTCCGGATAAATACAAATTCTGAAATATCTAAAAATAAGGTTAAAAGCCCTCATATCTTTTAAGATTTTGTAACAAAGCTCCGCACGTTCGGTTACATGCATTCCAAAAGCGGGATAGGATAATAAATTGAGTATTTCGAGGATTAAAATTTGAGCCCAACGCAGAGATCGGCCAAAATGGGGCGTTTTGAAACTGGCTCTTATGATAATCGTTAATTCGTTTCACTTAAACTTTGTATAAGCAATTCTTCAACTTCAAAACCTTCCGCAAGGGCTATACCTGCCAGATTTTTTCTCAGCCATTGCCGATAGCATCTTATAAAGCTCGGATCAGTAAATTGTATGGTTTCACCAAGACAGTTCAAATCCTGCTGTATACGCCAGTAAAGATACATCTTTAACTCCTTTACCATATTTCGGCAGGGTATAAAACCCATAAGCGCTATGTTAATATTTAAGTGTGTCTTTAAAAAAACGAACAAGGAATTTCGAATTATGAATATTTTTTATTTTTCAGTTTTAATACTTTTAACAAATATTGATATTAAAAGTTTCAACCAACGATCTTCGATATCATATCGTTTATCTTCCTTCGATATTCATTCCCCCTTATAAAAGGGGGATTAAGGGGGTTGTTTCCTTGTTCTATATTCGATATTCAAATTACTTTCATGTAGTTGTTATTTATTCATTAAGATAGTGCTATGGGTATATAGCCCCGCCCTACTTCAACTCGAATCGTATTGGCACTCTTACCCACATTGCCATCCTACTTCGCCCCTTCGTTCCAGGTTCAAAAACCCAAGTTTTAACTGAATTTAATGCCGCTTTATCTAAAATGCTATGGCCGCTTGAAGTAAATAATTTTAAATTTTTTACCCGGCCGTTTTCATCAACTAAAACATTTAATATTACTATACCCTGATAACCTCTTCTTCTGGCTATTCGCGGATATGCAGGAGGAGGATTGGTTTTATATAAAGGGTATGCTTCCCGTATAACATTTGCAGTAGCAATATCATCATCCGTATTATTCTCTTCTGATATGTTTTCATCAGTTATTATATTATCAGTTTCTTCCTCAATTTCTTCATTATCCTTATTATCTTCTACAGGCTCCGATATTATTTCAGGTTGGTCATTTTCTATTTCCCTTTTATCAGGTAAAATGATCTCTTCTACCGGAACCGGTATTGGCTCAATTTTTTTTGGAGGTATTACTGTTTTTTTAGGCTTTATTTTCGGTTTTTCAACAGGCTTAACTTTTTTTATTTTTACTACAGGTTTAGGAGGTGGCTCGCGATATGATATTGTTACTTCAACAAAATCAGCCTTTGGCAATTTAATGTTTTTTTCAAAAAACCAACCTAAATTAAGCGCCATCAAACCGGCATGAAACATAAGCGCCAGTACTATGGCAACCAGCAGACGCTTCATTTATCTTTCCGCCTCTGCCTGTAGAGAAATACGCTCCAATCCTGATATTTTAATTTTATCTAAAACTTTAAAAAGTTCCTGGTATGAAATGCTTTTGTCTGCAAAAAGCAAAACTCCAGGATCAGTATGCCCTTTGGCCATATTAGAAAGTGTTACGCTCAAATCTTCAAGCAATACTTCTTGTTTATTCACATAGATTTTGCCTTCCGCATCAATTGTAACGGAAAGCACCAGTTTTTTTTCAGGTTTTACAGCACTTGATTTAGGAAGGCATACAGGCATGCCTTTATGCACAGCCATGGAAAGGGTTGCATAAATAAATGATACAAGAACCAGAAAAACAATATCAATAAGAGGGATCATTTCGATCCTGCTTTTTTGAGCAGATGGTATTTTGACTTTCATTCTTTATTTCCTTTATTACCATCCGATGCTGTAACAACTTTTTCATAGACAATTTCAAAACTTGTGGCGTATTTTTCAATAATCTGGCCCGCACGTTGAATGCATGAGTTAAAATAATTGTAAAAAAATACCGAAGGTATAGCTATTGAAAGTCCGGCAGCAGTTGTAATCAATGCTTCTGCAATGCCTCCTGTAACCGATTGAGGATTATCAAGCCCTCCTGCTCCCAGCACTTCAAATGATTTTATAATTCCTGTAACGGTTCCTAATATTCCAAGAAGCGGGGCTACTGTAATAATGGTATCCAATACTCCCATATATCTGCTCATACGTTTTATTTCTTCTGCTGCGGCAGACTCCATTGCTTTTGTCAGAGAATATTCACGATGTAAAATCCCGCTTATAAGAACTCTTACAACATAATTATTCGAACCGGTGGATCTTGCTCTAACGGCATCCCAATCACCCTTGCGACAAAGATCAAGAACATCGTTTACAAGATCCCTGTTTCTTCTCATTCCTGTAAGAATCCAGAAATAACAACGATCAATAATTATTGCCATAGCCATTATTGAACACAATAAAAGCGGATACATAACAGGTCCGCCGCTTTTAAACATTTCCAGCATATATTCACCTCTTATCAATTAACTAGTCTTCTCCCAATTACTTGGGAGAAAGGGTCCAAGTGGTCCAGGATTCAAGGATTCAAGTGTTTATTTTCCAGGGTTTTGATCATCACTTTCAGCATTCTCTCAACATCCCCGATATCTTCTCTTATTTCCTGAAACCTTTCTTTTTCCATATAACCCAAGTCACCAGATATCATAATTTGGGTTTCCAATTCACAAACTGAAATTATAATCAAAATAACATTTAGCTCTTGATAACTTTCACAAGTTATCTCACTCGAACCCTTGACCCCTTGATTCCTTGACCCCTTCATCTATTTCAACTCTTTTGGAGATGATGCACTTATTATTTGAATCAACATACTTTTGCGGAACAAGCGTAAGTCTTGGAACATTTCCCAGAGGACTCTCATCCACCAGAATAGTACATCCATAAGCCTCTTCCAGCACTTTAAAAGTAAGTACTTCTTCAGGCCTTCCAATGCTTTTGATTTTGCCGGCTTTAAGCAAAAGCAGAGTATCAGCATACATTGCAGCAAGATTTATATCATGAGATACCATAACAACGGTGAGCCCTTTCTTCTCCACAAGCTTTTCCATAAGATCCATTATGCTAACCTGATGCGACAGGTCAAGGGATGCGGTAGGTTCATCAAGAAGAATAATACCGGTCTGTTGACAAACTGCTCTTGCAATAAAAACCAGTTGTCTTTCTCCACCGCTTAACTGATCCAGTTTGCGGGAAGAAAGATGTGTTGCACCTGTAAAAGCAAGGGACTGTTCTGCAATTTCAAAATCCTCTTTTCCGGGAAGGCCTAAAATTCCCAGATAGGGAGAACGCCCCATAAGAACCAGTTCTTTAACAGTAAAAGGAAAGTCCGTGGGTACATTCTGAGGAACAAGCGCAATAGATCTGGCAAGAGATTTTCTGGAAAAAGCATTAATATTCCGCCCGGATAATTTAATTCCACCTTCTTCGTATTTCATGTTTCCTGATATGGTTTTAAGCAAACTCGTCTTTCCCGAACCGTTTGGCCCGATAATAATAAATAGTTCTCCGGATTTTACAGAAAAACCGATATCGTTAAGAACAGTGTTTTCCCCGTAGGCGCAACTTAGCCCGCTTATATCAATTGCATTGTTCATCGCGCGGACCTTTTTAATAGATATATAAACAGCGGTGCGCCTATCATGGCGGTAATAACTCCAACCGGCATCTCACCTTGCTGCGGTATACTTCTTGCCAGCAAATCACAAATGACCATATATGATCCTCCTGCCAGGATACATGCAGGCACCAGTATGCGGTGATCAGATCCGAAGGTTAAACGCAAAAGATGAGGCATAACAAGACCCACAAAGCCCAAAAGACCGCAATTAGCAACAGTGGCGCTGACCATAAGAGAAGTTGTTATCAACAGAGTAATAGTTACCGCTTTGATGTTTACTCCCATAGACTGAGCCATTTCTTTTCCCAAAAGCATAAGATTCATGGAATTTGAAAAAATAAAAATGATTGCAAAACACGGCAGAAGTATCAATGCAAGATATCCGACATGCCGCATCTCAATCATTGACAAATCACCCATCAGCCAGAACATGATATTATGTATTTTTGTGTCATGCGCCATTGAAATCAGAAACATTATCACAGCCGCACAGAATGCATTAATTATAACTCCTGATAGAAGCAAAGAGTCTTTTTTTAAAATTGATTGGCCTGAAGACATGGCAAGAATTAATACAAGTATAATAATACTTCCTGAAAATGCTAACAGACTGACACCCGGAAAGAGTGATAGCCCTGCAAGAATGGCAATAATAGCTCCTATTGCGGAACCACCGGAAATACCTAAAATATAAGGTTCCGCAAGAGGATTTCGTAAAAGCGCCTGAAAGACAAGACCCCCCAAAGAAAGTGTGGCTCCGACCAGCACAGCCATTAGCACTCTTGGAAAGCGAATCTGCCAGATGATTGTATTTAACATTGAATCAGCGGCGGTTTGTCCCGTAACTGAGTTCCACACCCACGCAAATCCTCCTCCGGTGGACCCCAGAGAAATCCCGGCAAAAACACAGACAAGTAATAATACAAATAAAAATAAAGACAGCAGTAAAAGTCTTTTAGTAATATAATGAGGCGCCGTTTTCATGGGTTTGGGGTTCCAAGGTTAATGGTTCATGGGTTCATGGTTCAAGGTTCAAGGGTTCAAGGGTTCGTGGTTTACGGTTTACGGTTAGCTGCCACGCTTCAATATCTTCAAAATTATTAATTTTCATCACTCTCTAACCTTGAACTGTGAACCTCGGAGCTGTGAACCTGAGTTGTTACTGAAGAGTTCGGGATGAATTATTTTAACCAGCATTTCCAGGCCATCCACCATTCTGGGCGTGGGTCGATCCAATATATTTGAGTCAACAAGATAAATTTGGTTATTTTTTACCGCCGGTAAATCCTTCCAGCGGCTCCAGTCGGCCTTCACCTTCTCAAAAATCTCACCCCTTGCCATGGATGTGATAATAAAAACTTCAGGGGCCAATCCCAAAACCTGTTCTCTGGAATATCTTGGATAGGCAATAGGACCCTCGGTGAGATTCTGCCCTCCTGCACGCGTAATAAGCTCATGGATAAATGTATGAGTACCTATAGAGACAATAGGAGCAATTCCTATCTGGAAGAAAACCCTTGGCTTATGATCAACTTTTGAAACAAGTGCTTTTATATGTTCGATACGCTTGCTCATATCATTAGCAAGGATTTTGGCTTCTTTTAAAACATTTAAAAGCTCCCCGATTTCAACAACAGTGTCCATCACTGATTCCAGATTTTTCGGATTAATAGCATAAACCGGAATATTTAAAGCATCCAGTTGTTTTACCGTATCTCTGGAGTTTCCGTCTTTTATTGCAATGCATAAATCAGGTTTTAATGCTACAATTCTTTCAAGATCCAGATTCACATATGAACCAACAACAGGAATCATTTTTGCCTCGGATGGATAATCTGAAAACAGGGTAACTCCCTTTAACCGATGTTCCTCCCCAAGAGCAAAAACGATCTCGGTTATACTTGGTGCAAGGGATACAATCCTTTGAGGATTTAAAGGGACATTAACAGTCCGCCCCGCTTGATCGGTAAAAGTTCTGGTTTCGGCCCAGGAAGTATTTACAATCAGGCAAAATGCAATAAGAGCTAAAATATAAATTTTATTTTTTTTCATATGATTATAATTTTAGGATTCGAGGGGTCGAGGGGTCAAGGATTCAAGTGACAAGGTTAATGGTTCAAGTAATAAAATATATGCTTTTGAACTATCAATCCATGGACTTCGTTATTTGCGCTTTTCACCTGAAACTTTATTCTTGATCCCTATACATTTCCCCTTGGACCCTGGAATCCTTGAACCCTTGAATCCTTGAATCCTATTATCTAAATAATAAAATCAAACAATACTAAATATATGTAAAATGGTCAAATCATTCTGATGAACCACTCTTTCTTTCATGAATACCACTTAATAATGAATTTAAAGCCATATCAATAACAACCGGCAAATCAATTCCGGCAAGATAGTCCTTATCTTCACTTATTTTTCGCCCGGCTATTTCTTCTTCCACCTGCTTGCACCATAATTCATAAGAACTCAGATCATTAATAAGGCCTTTTTCATAATCATCGCTTAAAGCAAAAGATGCTTTTAAAAAAGAAGCATAACGGGGTTGCAGCAAAAGACCTTCGAATTCGCCTACCATACCGGATTCTCCGGAGCTGCATTCACATCCGTATGCAGAAAGTATCTCAAATACACTAAGATTTCTGTCTCTCAAACGCGAAAAGATATTACGCTCTGAAATCATTCCATTTTGCTTGTATATTGTTTCAGAAACACCAGCATAAACTGCTTTTGCGATTAATTCACCCAGTTTGGTATGGCCTCCGGCATTTTTCAATTCTTTTCCGGAACCACCTACAACCAGAATATTATCAGTACCTGTTCCTGTAGCCATATTAATCATAGGAGTATAAGTACTTCTTACATCAAGATCCTGCATAACTGCGCTCTTGGCTTCCGTAACCGAAATAATAGCTCTTGTCATAGCCCTTGGCGTAAGCTTCATATTTGTTAAAATAATGATATTTATTGTTCCCGGTTCATAGAACATACCTTCGTCTGCTGACATACGCATAGCATTGGATTTAACACCGGCAGTTACCAGAGCATAGACTACCATATCTTTAAATTCCTTGCGTTTGACAGCAAGATTGTCCATATCCGCTCCGGTAAAAAGAAAACTTGAGTCTTCCAATGATTTTCCAATGACTTTATAAACATGATCCCGTTGCGACTCAAAACCTTCATTATGCCCAATACCCCAGCAAGGCGGAGGCGAATAATGATTGCCAACTGTTTTTATGCCATCACGCTGTCCTTCAAGTGTTGAAACTATAGAAAGCGGCTTTTTAAATTCCACAACCAACGTTTTGTTGTCAAAATCATA
The DNA here is from genome assembly GCA_018817425.1 of Pseudomonadota bacterium. Classification (NCBI taxonomy): domain Bacteria; kingdom Pseudomonadati; phylum Pseudomonadota; species Pseudomonadota bacterium. The sequence goes on along the minus strand of JAHITX010000100.1, from coordinate 69,348 downwards.
AATCTTGCTGTAATCAATATGTACATCTTTTATATAATCCAGATCCACATCGATTTTTTTTGATTTAAAAACCTTTTCTTCCAATACAAAGTTTGAAGCATCGGAAAACTCATCGCCATATATTCTTGCAGAAAGCCATGAAACAAAATATCCCGAATTTACAGAAGCCCTGCAAGTCAACTCACAAGGGAAATTATAGATCCTGCCGTTTTTTACCGCATCTACATCTTTCCAGCCCGGTTCACTAAATATTTTATTAACCTTTTTTGTGTCGCCTCCACAGCCATAAATCACCTGGGGATTGAATTTCATCCATTCCTCTTTGGTGACATCTACTATCTTTCCCTTTTTATTGAACACTGGCGCAATACCTCCTGCAAAACGTATAAGCTCGTTTTGAAAGGAGTCGTCACCAGGAGTCATTATCTTATCTCTTCCCATAAGCCTTATTACTCTTTGTTTATTTGCTTCAGGAATCCTGCTTGTTTTTTTTGAAATAAGCTCAAATTCTTCTTTGATTTGTTCTACAATCTTTTTTGCTTTTTCTTCTTTATTAAATATTTTACCTAATGTATAAATCACATCAAAGGAGTCAGATACGGAATCGTGTTCAAGATTGATCAATATACATTTTTTATTCTTAAATCTTTCAACTACATTTTTTTGCAACTTTGAATAGAAGATAACATCAGGATTTATCTTTTCGATCTTATCAACAGAAGGCGAGAAAAATCCCCCGACAACCTCTTTTTTGCTTACCTCAGGAGGAGAAGTATCATAAATAGTCACGGCCTTAAGATTGTCTGCTGCACCAAGCTTAAATATGATATCAGTTACGGATGGAACAAGGGATACTACTGATGATGGGGTTTTATCGATATTAATGTGGTTTCCGCCATGGTCGATAAAGTCAAGAGGATAGCATAATGCCGGAATGATAGTGCAAAAAACAAAAATGCTAATAAAATACAATATGCTAAATTTAATTTTATTTATCATTACATTGATTCCCTCGATTTTTTTCATTTTATCCGTAAACAAAGTTCCGATAATCAAATCAAAAATTACAATTACAACATTTGATTATCGGAACCGTTTATAAAAAGATTCAGTACTCATAACCTACGCTAAAAAATACTGATGCTCCTGCTCCTGGATATCTATCCCGACTAGGAGTGCCAACTGAATTGTAGAAAGTAGACGTATAAGTATCATATTCTTCATCAAATAGATTATTACCTTGCAAAGACAAAACCCAATTATCAAATAAACGTTGTTCAAGCTTTATATCCACAGTATTATATGAAGCTAAATTAACCTCGGCATGCTTGTCCGAATCATTTCTGTAATAACCGGGACGATCTCCTACATATCTATAAGTAGTGGTCATAGTAAATCCTATATCATTCCAATAGGTAAAACCGCACTTATAAAAATGATCCGAGGTATAAAGATTCTTACGTTTAACACCTCCTGCGATTTCTTCTTCAGCATCAGTATAAGTATAGTTAAAAAATAAGTTTATGCCATAATAAGGACCAACCTTTGCTCCGATTTCACAACCTTTCGCTTTATAGCTGTCCAGATTTTCAGGTCTATAAAAATAGAAGGAATCTGAGGCCCATCGTATTTTATCATTTATATCCCATTTGAAATATGATGCAGTAATAAAGACTTTATCATTTAATAAAGACTGTTCTAAAGTAATATCAGAATGTTCCCCCGTTTCAGGTTTTAAATTGGGATTACCCTCAGCACCCGAACCCCATCCCCAATCTTCGTACGGAAAAAAAAGGTCATTTAATGTTGGAGCATTAAAGTGTTTTCCATAATTAAATTTAAATACCGTACCTTCTAAAGGATTTACAATTATACCATAACGAGGAACATCTTTTGTCCCAAATTCGGAATGCTCTTCATGCCGAACTCCTGCCAAAACCTTAATAAAGCTACAAGGACTATACTGCGCTTCAGCAAACAAGCCATTGGTATATACATTCGCATCTTTTTTTGCCTTCGTTGTATAATCTTTTATTCCACTGCCGGTTAAGTCATATTTTTTATTTTCCCAGTCATATTCCTTATATTCCCCCCCCAATAAGAATTTCATACTTTTTATAGGTTGAATATCAACATTGCCTTCAACCTGAATAACTTCATTAGTTGTCCAACTCTCATCACCAGGCACCCCAGGCAGAAAAGAATCATAATAGCGTCTATAGTTATAATTCTCCATATTCATATAGCTGCCCTTTAAGTTTATACCTAGCCATTTTACAGGGCTGCTTTTCATAGTAAGTACAAGGTGTGCATCCTCATCAGCACCTTCATCAAGTACACTTGCGGAGTGTTCATCATATACTTTAGTTCCATTATAATAAAAATTAGATGTTCCATGCGAAGGCTCAACGCCTGGTCGACCAAAATCTCTGTCAATATAATCCCCGTAAAGGCTTATACCCAATATATCCCCTATATCATAAACAAGATTTAAAGATACGTCCTTATGATTGCTCTCAGCATTTTCCCGAAAACCATCCGAATCACGTTTTGTAGCTGTGAGATAATATCCAAATTCATCTGTGATAAACATCCCCTGTTCGGCTGAAATTTCATATCTGTTTTCAGAACCATAACCAGCACTAACCTTAAGATCCATTTTGTCTTTTTTCGGTCTCTTGGTTATAATATTTACTATTCCACCCATAGCGCTTGTGCCATAAAGAAGCGATCCTGAACCCTTAACCACTTCAATTTTTTCTATACTGTTTAAAGGTATCCTGCCAACATCGGCTATACCAAGAGATGGAGAATTAACTACTATGCCATTTACAAGGACCTGAGTGCCCTCAGCACCCATACCTCTAATATGAATCTCTTGAGATGCACCTCCATAATCTCCATAAGTTCTCCAATCTATGCCCGGCTCATTCGCCAATAATTCTCCAACTGAGGTTGCCGCAGATTCCTGTATATCGTTTTTATCCATTATAATTACCGAATTTGCGATATCTTTCCTTTTTTCCTCTGTTTTTGTAGCGCTTACAACTATTTCATCCAATACCGGTGTAGACACTATACCGTCTTTTACATCTTCTGAAAAAACCAATGAAGGTATCATCATCAAAAATAATACCGACAAAAAACCCGATAAGCTCTTCTTCACTTTTCCTTCCTCCTGAAATATTATTAATAATTTCCAGGTCCGGAAACAAAAATCCCCGGACCGATTATATCGTCCCGGGGATTACCCTTTTTTATCCTCAAGATACTATCTGCGCTCTCTTGTCCTCGGAGAACACACAAACTACTCAGGCAGGTCTTCTGACTATCGGATCAATCTACTTTTGCCCCATTGATTAAAATTTCCTTTTGGAAAATTCAACCGGGCTGACCGCGCCTTCCCACCTGTTTTTAAAACAGACAGTGGCAAAAATGCGGTTTTCGTCCCCGATCACAGCGGCGGGCCCGTCCCCGATTCTAACAGGGTTCCCTTTTATGCTCAAATTGAGCACCTGAATATGATTTTGATTTCTATTGTTACTTATGCTAAATGTCAATAAAAATAATAAATCTATGATTGAAACATAATTGACGACTTTGCATGAAACCGAAAAATACCATTTTTTGTTATATCGATACAGAGCAGAAAGGAACTAAAAATTGAACGATGATATTAAAAGTAAATTTCGTGCGTTTTCAGTCAATAAGACACTTCCTGACAATACGCCATACAAAAGTATTTCGATAGATCACGTTAAAATAATATCTCAGGAATTCAATATAAGCTGCCGGGAGCTTGAGATTGCCTCTTTGGAATCTGAAATTATTCCTGAACGTTATGTACGCAATATGAAATCATTGTCTTGTGAAGATCAGATAACACTTTTAAAATCCAAAGCAACTATTGTAGGCTTAGGAGGTCTTGGTGGATCTGTTTGTGAAACACTTGCAAGGATAGGCGTTGGAACCTTAAACCTTATTGACGGTGATGTGTTCGAAGAAAGCAATTTAAATCGTCAGGTCTTAAGTAATGAAAGTAATATTTGTATACCGAAAGCTGATGCATCAAAAAACAGAGTAACAGAAATCAACTCTTCCGTGACGGTAATTAATCACCGTGAATTCTTAAATGATAAAAATGCCTCCGCCTTTATTGAAAACTCGGATATAATTATAGACTGCCTTGATTCGCTTCCCGGACGTTTTGTCCTGGAAAATGCATCAAAAAAAGCAGGCTGCAAATTTATATCTGCTGCAATTGCCGGATACTACGGACAAATCACAACTATATTTCCCGAAGATCCTGGCCTGAAACTTATCTATGGTGAAGCTAAAAACGCCCCAAACAAGGGAGCCGAAACATCTCTTGGCACATTGGCACACTGTGTTTCTTTGCTGGCATCACTTGAGTGTTCGGAAGCAATAAAAGTACTTCTTAATAAAGGTTCTCTTTTAAGAAACAAACTGCTTATTATTGATCTTTTCGATAATTCATTTGAAATTATAAGTCTTTTGAATTCATCAAAGCCGAATGGAACCTGTTTGCCTGTAGACAGAAAGCATCCAGTTTAGCTGTTATCAACTGAGGAAAAGAAGAGCCGTCACTTTCAATTGCAAGAAATGGAAGACTGTCAATATCCGAAAGCACGGCTTTTAAGTGCATGTCATCAGGACTTGTGGCGAGCTTATTTTCTTTGTTCATAACTTCTGTTAATATTGCTTCTGAAATTCTATTCGGCATACAGCCAAATGGCCCTACCGAAATTACCCCACAAGTATGCGAAGCAATTTCTGCAAGCGAGCTTCCTACAGTCAGAATTGCTTCACCAACAAGATCAGGTGACATATAAGGCATAGCGGTTTTTATTATATCTTTTGCGCTTATAGGTTCAGCATGCACAAGCCCTGATTGCGATAGAATTTCCTTTATTCTTATTTCATACTTTTTCATAATTCTCTTCTTAATTGCAAAAGAAAACTTTTCCATAGCATTCATTGTTGAATCTGAAAGCTTGTTGTCAACCAGATAGTCACAATAATACAACCATTCCGAAATAGGAGCACAAAGAGTTGCAAACCCCATAGCAGCTAGTTTTTCTGTAAGATATTGCCTTGATATCGAATCTCTTCTTACAAATATCTCACCAACAAGCGATATTTTCGGGACTTCGTCCGGCAATAGTTTCATTGGAATAGTACTTAATTTTTTTGATGTAATTTTGAGTCCCTTTTCAAAGCTGTCAAAATCACCTTTTTCTATTTTCTCAAGAATAAACTTCCATTCATTCTCAAAAAGACTGATGCCGTATTCCGGATCAACTGCATTGGCTAAAATCATGGATCTAACATCTTCCATAACATCGGAGATTACAACCGCCCACCACCCTTTTTTTTGAAAACCATTTCCCATCCCGCAGTAGCCGTTCTCAGATGACAGGGAAAGCATGGCTACATCAGGGATTTCCAACCTTTTTATAAGATCCTCCATAAAAATATGATACTGCCCGAACCTGCAAGGTCCGCAGGAAGTAGGCATGAAATAGACAAGAACCTCACCGTTTTGTTTCCCGTTATTGATATAATTCAGCAAAGTTCCGGTTGTTAATTGTAACGGCAGACATTCCTTGCATGAAGTATTGGCACGACCGAGTTTCAGAATTGCCATATCTGAAGGAGGATGTGCTTCTGCGTTAAACCCGTTTGCGCGAAATACTGCAGCAAGCGATTCGGTAGGAATTCTTCCCATTGAAGGCAGAAGTACTTTAACATTAGGATCGGTCATGGAAAGCTCTCTGCCGTTTGAGGTAATTACTTTTGTAACCCCATTATTCAGGGCAACTCTTGCAGGCTTAAAGCCGTTTTTTCTTACAGATATTTTATTTCCGGATAATAGCTGCCTGTATGAATTTATAATATCAATAAAAGCTTCAATTCTTGTTTCAAGTCCTGCATCTGCTGTATGGCTGTCAAGTTCAAGGGTTAAAGACGGTTTTAATCCCATAATATCTCTGAAATACCCGATAAGAAAAGAATCAGGCCCACAGGAAAAATTGGTTATAAAAGTTCCAAACAGCTGTGGATGACTTTTTACAAAATTTCCCGCTTTGATCAGCATCTCTCCAATACCCCAGTACATATTAGGTCTGCTCTTTTCATCGTTAAAATCAAGAAAATCAAAAGGCAGCACCAGGATACCTCTTGAGGCTAATTTTCGGGGTATCCCCATATGGGCTTCTTCGCAAAACCCGTTGTAAGGTCTGCCAAAAATTACTACACCAAATTTATTTGGATCTTTTTCGAGTTCTTTTAATGCCTGATTCCCGATAGTTTTCATCTCTTCAAAACATTTTTTCTGCGCATATAGCGCTGCAGCAAAAGCTTTTTGTGTAGCTTTTTTACCAAAGCCCATTTTCTTTGCCGTTTCAAAAAGAGGCCTTTTTGCAGATTCAATTCCTTTACCAAGATCAATAAGGGGATTGAATATTTTTGTGCCTTTCTTTTTAATATAATCAAGTCTGTCCTTAAAAGCTGTCTGGAGATAAAATGTTTCTCCCTGAACAACAGGGCAAACCTGTGAATTTTGATTTCCGTTTAAAGCAGGAACAGCTTTAAAATGCGGCAGAAATATATACTCAGGGATATCTTCTCCTGAAATCATAGACCAGAAAAATCCATGAGCAAGCTCAACCGGATAACAAAAAGCAGCGCCTTTCTGGTCGATGCCTTCCTGAGAAGGAATATCAGGCAATACAGTCTCGAACCCAAGCCCTGCGAAAAAATTAGAATATAAAGGATAGTATGTATTTACCAGAAAGCTTCTGTTAATACCCACACGGCCTTTAAATCCGCCTGCCGGTATGTTCTGCCTTGATGCAGCGTATTTTTCAAAAACAAGTTTCTGGCGGATACGTACAAAATCAAAGTTTTCATCACTGCTTTTTATATTGTTGCGAAGATTATAATAATGATTGCATGCCCCTCCAAAAGGGTATTTATTATCTTCAAGTTCAATGATTGCAATATTACAACGTCGATCACAATCATTTTTTACTCCATGACATGTAAACGACTTTCCATAATTAACCTCACGGCCAGCCAGCACTTCAAGATCAAAATATTTCTTTTCCAACAAACCTTTCTCTATCCTTTTTTTAATCTCAAGTGCCGCACCGAATGCACCCATAAGCCCGGGCTCAGGAGGTACAATTATTGATTTGCCTGTTAAAGCCGCCATAGCAAGAGGTACAGCATGATTGTAGCACACTCCTCCCTGCATGAAAACTTTGCCCCCTACAGGCCGGTTTCCTTTAACTCTGTTTGAATAATTCATACATATGGAATATACAAGGCCTGCGACTATATCTTCCTGCTGCAACCCTTCATGGATAGCATTTTTTATATCTGAAGAAATAAATGCTGCGCACTGATCATTGAAATTCGGCGGCATTACTCCCTTTAATGCAATATCTGATATATCCTCCATTTTGATTCCAAGTGTTTCAAACGCAGATTCCTCCAGAAAAGAACCCGTTCCGGCAGAACAGGCTTCATTCATTGCGTAATCCGATGGAACCGAATTTACAATGTATGTATATTTTGCATCCTGGCCCCCTATCTCAAAGATTGTATCTACTTTTGGATCAAAATAAACAGCTGCTGTTGCATGAGCAATAATTTCGTTTATTATACCGTCTGTTAAGGCATGAAGACCGGCTATCTGACGTCCGGAACCGCATACGCCAAGCCCTTCTATTGTTATACCGGAAAGCGGCGTTTTTTCAGAAACAGCTTTTAAGATATAATCATAACACTTTCTGGATGCGCCAACCGGATCTCCGCTTGTTCTTAGATAAACCGATTCAAGAATTGAATCATCACTGTTTCTCAGAAGTACTGCTTTTGTTGTGGTAGAACCCACATCAAGACCTAAAGTGCATATATCGCCTGCTTTAACATCACATTTCGGCATGCTTTTGAATTCAACCAGATCTTCAAATTCTTTTAGCGGAGAAAGTATTTCAAAAGAAGTTAATTCACTCTTAAATAAAGAGTCAGCACCTGCAAAAGCAATCGTCTCGTGTTCAAGCCCCCATAGGGCAGCACCCAGAGCTTCAAAATAAGGAGCCTCTTTAGGAATTATAAGACCGGAAATCTCTTTGCGCAAAAAATCAATCATCATTTTGTTTTGAGCAGTTCCACCGGTTATCATTATGTTTTCTTTTTTTACTTTTTTCAAAAGCTCCAGAATCTTGCTTGCCATCATCTTGCACAATCCGGAAGTAACTTTTGATTTGGGAATTCCTTTATTAGTGGCATGGGTACAGTCTGATTTACAGAAAACAGAGCAGCGACCGGAAACATGATAAGGATCTTCAGATTCTGCAAAACCGGCTGCTTCTTCAACCGAAACATTCATTCTTCTGAGCTGCTGCAAAAAAAACTCTCCGGTTCCTGAAGCGCACTTATTACCGGTAATTACATTTGAAATCCTTCCTTCACGGTTTAATACATATATCATAAAGCTTTCACCGCCTGCAGAAACAATTGCGGAACATTCTATTTCAGGCGGTTTTACATAACGATAGGCATATTCAACTGCTTCCGGTTCGGAAATCTTCGACAGGTTTAAAAGCTTATGGAATCTGCGGCCGGTCGAGCATATTCTGTCAAAAGAACTGCCTAACTTTTCAAATACGGAAAGAAGAGTTTGTCTTGGATTACCCTCATGGGGAAGAGTTATATAATCTATAATATCAGATTTTATAAAACTATCAGGTGCAGTACTTTCAGCACACTGCACAAACTCAACTCCAACCGCAGAAATTGTTGATGCACCGAGGCACAAGCCAAGAGATCTGATCTTATCTGCCTGATACTTCTCCTTGCCGGACTGCATATACATACCGATCACCTCAATATGATAAGAGTGGATTCATGGAGACGGTCTTATTATGTTATGAAACAATTTGACCGTGTTTTAAGAGTAACATCAAACTGGCAATGAAACCATTGAAATTATGTTCCGCAACCTTTAATATCCTGGGCACCTTGAAATATGATATCAAAAAGTTCCTGTATATCCGTTTCTTCAAGACAGGAAAAGGCAATTCTAAGATCACTCTTTCCAAATGAAATAAGTCCCACGCCGTATTTATCAAGAAGATGCAACCTTAAAGTCTCAGCATCGAGACCATGTAATTTTATACACATAAAATATCCGGAATTAAAAGGATAAACTTCCCAGACATCTTTATATTTTGGATTTGATAATACTTCTTTAACCTTGTTTGCTCTTCTTTGCAAGATATCAAACTTCTGTTTTTTTTCATCAGCATAGTTTTTATCTTTCATCGATTTTAAAACTATGGTCTGGCTTAAGTGAGAAGCATTGGAAATATTACCCCTTATGCATCCTGCTGTCTTTTTTTCAAGTGCATCATATATTTTTTCGGCTTCACCATCGATTTTACAACCATAAGTAATAAAACCGATCCTTAAACCCCATACATAATTTTCCTTGGTGGCTCCGTCAACCTTTACTGCCAATAGGTTGGGAGATCTATCACAAATACGGGTAAAAACAGATTCTTTTAAAGTTTTATCATCATAAAACAGCCCAAAATATGAGTCATCACATATGGTAACTATATTGGTACCTTTTGTGGCGGCATTAAGCAAAATATCGGCAATACCATCTCCCTCTTTTTCCGAAACAGTATAACCTGTGGGATTATGCGGAAAATTGAGAAGCACTGTTATTTTTTTATGCTTCTTGGCTTCAGTGTTAATTAATTTTTCAAATGCACTAAGATTGTATTCACCATTTTGTGTAAAGATCGGATAATTGCTTATCCTTGCCCCTTTCCTGACATTTAAAATCATATTGTAGTTACCCCACATCATGTCCGGCAGAATAACAACATCATCAGGATCAATCAATACATCGGCAACCACACTGATCGCATGCGTGATACCGCAGGTAACAACAGGCAGACTTATTTTTTTGCCGTAAAGGGAAGGGTTCTTTTCATAAATAGAGTCCTGCCACACTTTTCTTAATTCCGGAATTCCGAATGATGGGGCATAAGTCAAAGCATCTTCCGCCTCAATACCGTCTATCAAAGACATAACGGAAGGGAAATACATCGTTTTACCGCTTTCTTTTGCGATTCCTATAGTTGCATTCAGCTTGTACGCTTTTTGTTTTGCTTCGGCGCTCTGGCTTAATATGCCTTTCGGGAAAAAAAGGTTCTTTCCGATAGAAGATAACATATCGAGTATATACAAATTCTCATTTTCAATAGTCTGATTAAGCTGTTTTGCTATAGGATTCATAAAATTAACTGCCTTGTTATATTATTATTATAATACTTCCGTTAGAAGTTTCTCAAAGTATGACCTGTTAAATAATGATTGCAAAGATGTATAGCATGGTTTTTTGAAACCGGCAATCAGCAAATACTATTCTGTGCATGAGGGACATGTTCCGGAAAGAAAAATCTCGTGTTTTTCCATGACAAATCCTTCAGGAGCTGCTTTAATGTCACTTAGCAAACATCCGGGAAGATCAAAAACTCGGTCACAAATACGGCAATAAAAGTGATGGTGGTGTTCCCTGCCGGTTTGCTCATACAAAACTCCAAGCACCGGGTGACTGACAGGTTTAAGCCTCCCATTTTCGACCAACAGTTTAAGGTTACGATAGACTGTGGCCTGATTTAAAGATTTAACAATCTTACGGCCTGATTTCAGAACTTCCTCAACACCCAATGGTCTGTTTTCAGTTCTAAAAACCTGTTCGATTGCATCTCTTTGCGATGTTTTTCTCTTTATCATTAATACCTCTTTTTTTAATTACATATATGATTATCCGCTTTAATGCAAATATATTTGCATTACATGTTGACTTGAAAGAAGAACAAATCTATCATTAATGCAAATGCATTCGCAGAGATAGGAAGCGTTAATCTTTGTTTAATAACACCCTATCTAAAGCCATGCAAAACTCTCTTACTATTACATAAAACAAAATCAGAGGCGTCTTAATTGGTTATGAACAAAAAATTTATTTTGTTATATATGACATTACTTTGTTATTGCATTGCTTTTTCCGGATTTTTATCAAATGCTCAAGCGGCTGATAAAAAATTTCAAATATTGGCATCCACTTTTCCGATCCGCCTGATCACTCTAAATATTATTCACGGCAAAAACAATATGAACGTAGATCTGCTGATTCCGGCTCAGGTTGGCTGTCCGCATGATTATGCTCTTGCACCGCAGGATATGAAAAAACTTGTGGAGGCTGATGTACTGATTATAAACGGTCTCGGCATGGAGGAGTTTCTTGGTGCACCACTAAAAAAAATTAATTCATCATTAAAAACCATTGACAGCTCCAGGGGAATCAAAGACATTCTTCAACATTCTGACAATGCTGATCATCATCATTTCAGAACAAATCCGCATCTTTTTGCCAGCCCCCGTATGGCAGCCCATTTGGCAATAAACATAGCAAATGACCTTTCAAGGATAGACCCATCCGGGGCAGAATTCTACTTGGAGAATGCCCGTATTTATGCTAAAAAAATGAATAAACTGGCTGACGAATTTTCGGCCCTTGGAAAGCACCTTAAAAACAAAAACATAGTAACACAGCATAGCGTATTTGATTATCTTGCCAGGGATATGGGGCTTAATATTGTTGCTGTACTTCAGGAGTATGACGGCCAGGAGCCTTCGGCAGCGGAAATCCTCAAAATTATAAAAACCATCCGGAATGAAAACGCAAAAGCTATTTTTACCGAACCTCAATATCCTCAAAAAATCGGCCATGTCATAGCCACAGAAGCCGGTATTGTTACCAAAATCTTAGACCCGGTTGCAACCGGCCCAAAAAACGCATCGCTTGATTATTATGAAACAGTCATGCGAAAAAATATAAAGATTCTTAAAAAAACACTTGATGAATAAATTAAAAACAGTCGAAATATCCGCTGATACGGCAGTCTCATTCGAAAATGTAACTATCGAACGCGGTGGCATATCGATTCTTGACAATGTAACTGCTGCTGTTCCGCGGGGCGGCTGCACCGCTATTATTGGTCCTAACGGCGCAGGTAAAACAACAATGCTCTTAGCCCTGTTAGGTGAAGTAGCATATAAGGGTTTTATACATACAACATGCAATATAAATGGAAGTTGTTCAAAAATCGGCTACGTCCCCCAACGGTTCGCTTTTGATCGCGGAATACCCGTCACTGTAGTAGAATTTCTTGCAATGGGAATCCAGAGAAAACCACTATGGTTCGGTATTCAAAATGACTTAAAAAACCAATCTCTTGAATATCTTGCCTCTGTAAAGTCTGAACATCTGGCCAAACGCAAACTTGGCGCCCTTTCCGGTGGCGAAATGCAACGGGTGCTTCTGGCTTTGGCACTCCAACAGGAGCCCGAGCTGCTGGTGCTGGATGAACCGGCTTCAGGCGTGGATTTTCAGGGAGAATATATATTTTGTGAACTTCTTGACGGACTTCGTAAGGCAAAGGGCTTTACACAGCTTATGGTCAGCCATGATCTTGCCACAGTAACACATCATGCCAGCCATGTTATTTGTCTCAATCATAAAGTTGCCGCACAAGGCCCACCGCAGCATGCATTGACCAGTGAAACACTTACTGCTATTTTCGGTATGCATATGGGAATGGTAGATTCAAATTCCATGCCGGACGGCAGCACTATCTGCTCCGGACCATGCTGCAATAAGGATCAAAATGCCTGATCTTTTACCCATTTATCAAATCATTGCCAAGATTCTCCCCTTTGACTGCCTTCAGGCCGGATTCATGCAGCAGGCTCTTGTCGGACTAATACTACTTGCACCAATGGCCGCTGCTATGGGTGTCCAGGTAGTAAATTTCCGAATGGCTTTTTTCTCGGATGCCATCAGCCATTCGGCTTTTGCCGGTGTTGCGCTTGGGCTTATATTTTCCGTTAATCCTCACTGGACCATGCCTGTTTTAGGTGTTCTGGTTGCTCTTGGTATTATGGCTGTCCAAAGGAAAAGTATGTTGTCTTCCGATACTATTATCGGAGTATTCTTTTCGGCAGTAATTGCATTCGGATTGGCTGTGGTAAGCAGAGATCGCTCTGTAGCTCGCGATATGCAAAGCTTTTTATACGGTGACATTTTAACCATCGGAAATAACGATATCTTATACCTCTTCATTTTGTTTATCACTCTAATGATTTTCCAGGCATTTAGCTATAACCGCCTGCTATATATTGGGCTAAACCCTACTCTGGCCAAAGCGCACAACATACATGTAGCCACCTACCAGTATATTTTCGCAGGGCTGCTTGCTTTAATTGTCATGTTTTCAGTATGGGCAGTTGGTGTACTTCTCGTTACAGCAATGATGATAGTTCCGGCCGCAGCAGCCCGGAATTTTGCCCGTTCGGCAGGTGCCATGTTCTGGTGGGCACTTCTTATCAGCATCACATCAGCAATAGCAGGCCTGATAATTTCAGCACAGGATTGGGCAAACACTGCAACCGGTGCTACGATTATTCTTGTTGCCTGTCTCTGGTTTATCATAAGTGTTTTCTATTTACTTATACGTAAAGATTCCACAATATAAGAAAATATAAGAAATATTTTTAAAGATCATATGTTTTTTTAGTGTAAATTATTTATTGATTTTTATATTTCGTTATAATACAGATTAAAACAATCAGGAAACAGAAGTTTCCTTTAAAGAATCGTGTAAATAAATTTAATAAGGCCATGAAGGCATATCGCATCAAATATGATGCGTTAAACCTTTGTGGCTTTTTTTTTGGAAATCGGAGTTGAACATTACGGAAAGGAGATAAATAAAGATGAAAAATATCATAAGAATTGTTGTGATTGCAGTTATAACAATGTTTGCGGCAAGCGCTTTTGCCTATGATGGGAAAAACGAAGCCATACAAAAAGAAATGACCCAGATAAAGCAAAGGCTGGCTGAACTTGAAAAGATTACGGAAACCAACAAATCAAATGAATCGGCAGAAATTGGCAGAATCAGTGATAAGATCGCACTAAACGGCATAATAGCAGGCGCTTACCAGTATGAAAGTGCTAAAGACAGGCCGGGCGCCAAAGATTTTGGCCGCGGGGCTGTTCCCATTCAACTGGAGCTATCCATAAAACCCACAAAGAATGACGATGTTTTCTTAAAATTCGGGTTCGGTGCAGGAAACGGACTTAATACAGATGATCATTCTTTTGCTCTGGCACCATGGGCTGCATCTCTGGAAGATGATGTAAGGGATATAAACGGACGCAACCGTGATTATCTGCTTGCTGCATGGTACAAACATACATTTGACTTTGGCAAAGATCACACTCTTGGTATCACCGGAGGTATAATAGATGCCACGGATTATCTGGATGATAACAAATATGCCAACGATGAATACACCCAGTTCATGAATGAGGCACTGACAAACGGGCCAAACACATTTCTACCCTCATATGATATCGGCGGTGCTATGGAATGGGAGATGGAAAAGCTTTCCTTAAGGGGTGTGATCATGCAGTTAGGTGAAAACGACGAGGGTAAAGCGTATCAATTTTACGGCGCACAAATCGGATATACTATCGATACGCCCTTAGGCGAAGGAAACTACCGTGTTATGTTCGATACAACCAGTGACGATTTCAGCGATCCGGACGGAAGTGATACGGAAGCATTAAAGTGCTTTATCATCTCATTCGACCAGGAGTTAGGTGATATTCTGGGCGCATGGATCAGATTCGGATGGAGCGATGATAAAGCTATCGTACATTTTCAGGATCTGTATTCAGGAGGAATTAATATCAGCGGCAAATTATGGAACCGCGAACAGGACAATGCCGGTATCGGCTGCGCCTATTTAAAAGGCGGTAATCAGGAAATTGAAACCTCCAAGGTAGCCGAAGCTTACTTACGGATAGGCCTTAACGAGGTATTTTCAACAACTCTCGATCTTCAGTATTTAAAAGATAACCATAAAATCGGCGCCGATGATGTTAAAGGCTGGATCAGCGGCATAAGGATGACAGCAGAATTTTAGTTAGCAGAATAACAAACATAAAAAATTAAGGGGGTATTTACTATGCGTACAAAATATTTATTTTACTTATTAATATCTATGGTTTCAGCGGCTATTATATTTACTTGTGTTCCTGCATCGGCTCATTTCGGAACTGTAATACCATCAGATGACATCATCTCAAAAGATGATAGCAAAACCATAAATATTCAAATTAAATTTATTCATCCAATGGAAATGCACTATATGGAAATGGTCAAGCCCAAACAGTTCGGTGTAATCCATGACGGCAAAAAATATGATTTGCTTGGTACTCTTAAGCAAGCCAAAGGCAAAAGTCCTGATCAAACCGAAAATTTTAGTTTCTGGACATCCGAATATAAAATCCGCAGACCCGGAGACTACACCTTCTTTGTAGAGCCCACCCCCTACTGGGAACCGGCGGAAGATCTTTTTATCATTCATTACACCAAAGTATGTGTTAATGCATTAGGTAAAGAAGAAGGATGGAATGAACCTGTTGGACTGGAAACTGAAATCATCCCGCTTACAAGGCCATACGGCCTGTGGACCGGAAATTTGTTTACCGGCCAGGTATTGCTTAAAGGAAAACCTGTACCATTTGCCGAAGTGGAGGTAGAATATCTGAATGAATCTCCCGGAAATAAAAACATTGTTATCGCGCCATCGGACCCTTATGTAACCCAGGTTGTAAAAGCTGATAGCAACGGCGTTTTTACTTATGCTATGCCCAGAGCTGGTTGGTGGGGTTTTGCAGCTTTAAATGAAGCCGACTGGAAGCTCAAATATGAAGGCAAGGAAAAAGGGATTGAAATTGGAGCTGTTATCTGGGTACATACCATAGATATGAAATGAAAAGGGTGATATGATGAAAAAAATACATTTTGTTTTAATATTTGTTTCTGTGTTATTGCTTTTTTGCACAAACGCAATGGCTCATAAGGTTAATCTTTTCGCCTATGCGGAAGGAGGGAAGGTTTTCACAGAAAGCTATTTTCCGGATGGCCGCCCGGTTGAAAAGGGCAAAGTATTGGTTTTTGACAGTCAAAACAAAAAGCTTCTTGAGGGCATTACAGATGAAAAGGGGCTGTTTAGCTTTACAATACCTAAAATGGATGATTTAAATATTGTTATTGAGGCATCCATGGGACATAAGAATAATTATAAGTTGAAAAAGGCCGAAGTGGAGGCAGGAAAATGAATCTGGTTCAAAGAGCGGTTTTGATCGGTCTGCTGTGTGCCTGTTTTACTTTTACGACAGGTCAAGTTTCGGCGCAGACTACACAGGAGAATAAACCTCAAAATTACTCTGGCGATGATGTTGTGCAGCTTTTAAAAGAGCAAAACAGCAAATTATCTTCCGAACTTAGACGTATCCAGAGGGAAATAGCAGCGCTTCGCGCCGATCTCGACAAACCCGGTTTAAAAGATGTTTTTTCCGGTATCGGCTATATATTCGGTCTGTTCGGAACAGCTGCTTTTGTTGCTTCACGCAAAAAGGAATAGAAGTATGCATATATCAGACGGGGTTCTACCCATTTCCGTGACAATAGGCGGTTATATTGCGGCAGCCGGTTTTACTGCCTTAAGCGCGCGCCGTACCTCAAACAATGATCTTCCCAAACTTGCGGTAGTAACGGCGGCTTTTTTTGTTGCTTCGCTGATACATATCCCTTTCGGGCCTACCAGCGTTCATTTACTTATACCAGGGCTTACCGGAGCACTGCTAGGCCCGGCAGCCTTTCTTTCAATCGGTCTCGGCCTTCTTTTGCAAAGTCTGCTGTTTCAATTTGGGGGATTGACTGCACTTGGTGCAAATACTCTCATGATGGGACTGCCGGCTATAATATGCGGCTGGTTATTCCAAAAATATAAAGGCACCACCAGAAAGCGTCAGACTGTTATAGGAGGACTGGTGGGCGCCGCCGGAACGGTACTGGCAGCAATTATTTTGGCTGGATTGCTTTTTACCGGTGGTGAAGATTTTGTCGGTGTTGCAAAAATAGCGCTGGCAGCGCATGTACCGGTAATAATTATTGAGGGTATTGTGACTGCTTTTACCATAAGATTTCTGGCACATGTCAAACCGGAGCTACTCGAACTATCATTTTCTGATTCGCCCGGAAATAACAATGATTGAAATAAGCCATATCGAACTGCCATTATGGCAGCTGCCGGTTTTTATACTGATTCCGGTAGCACTTCTTGCTGTAACAATAGCTGTTTTAAGGCGCATCGCATACAAGCAAAGCGTGCCTGAAGAAGAACGTGACTGGTCGGTACCGGCAATTGATGAAGCCGTTTCAAAATCACCATTTTATCTCTGGGATGTTCGCTTTAAAATTGTGACAATACTTATCTTCAGTTTTATTATTGCATCACTTAAAAATCTGACACCGGCACTTGTTGCAATTTGTATCTCATCGCTTGTACTTCTTGTTGCAAGGGTTTCTTTTTCCAAAACTCTTCTAAGACTTCTTGCAATATCAGGTTTTATCAGCATGTTTTTTATAGTAATGCCTTTATCAGTGCCAGTTCACAGCAAAGATACGCTTGTTGTTTTTGGTAATATTGATTGGCTTGTTTTTAACCTTAGAGGTTTGCTGCTTGCTGCTACTATTGCCGGAAAGGCTATAGCAATTACTTTATTAATGGAGCCTCTTTTATCAACCGCTCCCCTTCCTGTAACCCTGCACGGGCTCTCCAGGCTGGGCGTTCCGGAAATGGCCGGACAGATGGTTTTATTAAGCTACCGGTATTTACATGTCTTTCGTCATGAAGCCAAACGTATGTCTTCCGGAATGCATGTAAGAGGTTTTAAAAAACATACCAACATGCAAACTTTGCGAGCTTTGTCCAATTTTCTCGGAATGCTTTTAGTGCGAAGCTTTGAAAGAACCGAACGGGTTTTTGATGCAATGCGTGCACGCGGATACAAGGGACGTTTTCCCGAACCTGCCGGGTTGAAGCTGAAGACAAGTGATATTGTAATTTCAGCAATCTGGCTTGCAGCAGGAATTGCGCTTATCATTTACGACCGTATTATATGCCATACAATATATTAAGGTAAAATATACAAATGCATGAACCTTACCAACATATCACAAGGCATATTATCAATACGCCGCTTTTTTCCGCCCGCAATCTGTTTTACCGCTACCCTGACAAAACACTTGCCCTATCCGATATCAACATAGATATAGCTAAAGGAGAAAGAATCGCCCTTGTCGGTCAGAATGGATCAGGCAAAACCACTCTGGTCAAGCAATTATGCGGATTGCTTTCGCCTGCGTCAGGAGAAGTCTTTTATGAAGAAAAACTTCTAAAAGGTGACCATCTTGATAAAAGCAGGCTTAAGATCGGTCTGCTTTTTCAGGATCCGGACGATCAATTGTTCTGCCACACTCTTATAGAAGATACAGCTTTCGGCCCCCGCAATCAGGGGCTTTCGATTCAGGATGCAAATCAAGCCGCTCTTTATGCATTGCAGAAAGTAAGTCTTACGGACATGGCCTATAAAGCTCCACATAATTTAAGCTTTGGTCAAAAAAAACGTGCTGCTTTAGCCGGTTTACTTGCCATGCAACCTGATGTGCTGTTTTTAGACGAACCAACAGCCAATCTGGACCCTCATCAGGAGCAAGTGTTTCTGGATCTATTAAAGGATTTTTCCGGCACACTTATTTGTATCAGCCATGATTTGATCTTTTTGTACGAACTATGCGATCGTGCCGTGGTTTTAGATAAGGGCCGCATACATCACGATTATACAATGAGCGAACTAGTATCTCAAAGGCAATCTCTTAGAACACACGGACTTGATTTTTCATTTCGGCTTGTCATCACAGACTCAAATACCGTTCAAACAAACACAGCACATAAGACAACTTCTTCTTCCGCAATAAATTATAATAATCAACTCGTGGCTCTTAGTGATTACCATTACCGTTATCCTGACAAAACACTTGCGCTTTGCGGTATCAATTTTTCGATTTGTGAAAACGAACGGATATCAATTGTAGGAGAAAACGGAGCTGGTAAAACAACACTCTTATCATGTCTTCTCGGTCTTCTTCATGGAAACGGAGATTTTTATTTTGCAGGAAATCCTGTTAAGCATAAACAGCAAAAGACTCTTTGGCGTCATATCGGCATGGTTTTTCAGGACTGCGCCGACCAGCTTTTCTGCCCAAGTGTGAAAGAAGAAATAGAATTTGGACTGCTTCAGCTTGGTTGTTCACGCACAGAAGCAGATAGAAGAATAAAAGATGCACTGGCAATGGTTCATATGGAAGGTTATGAAGAGCGCGTTCCCCTGCATCTTTCAGGAGGAGAACGCAAACGTCTTGCGCTCGCCTGTGTGCTTGCTATGAAACCAAAACTTCTTATTTTGGATGAACCTACAGCAGGGCTTGATCCACAGGGAGAAGAGCTGCTGCTTTCAATTCTCTCCAACCTTAACGCAACGCTTTTACTTGTAAGTCACGACATCTTTTTCATCAAGGAGCTGACAGAACGCACCATTGTTATGCACAAGGGAAAGATTATAGAAGATATGCCAATAAAAGTTTTTCTGGAAGACAAGCGCTTAGGAAATTTAAACGGATTGGCCTACTCATATCGTGAGAAAAGCAGCAGCACCATCAGCAGATTGCAGCATGAACATGAACACAGGCACATACATAAACATCTCCATATCCAGCCTCATCTGCATGAAGATGCAGGGCATTACGATCTGTTTGAGCACATACACGAACATAGCCATCATTTCGTACACAGCCATCCCGGAGAAGAAAAAGATCATAACCATACACCCCATCGCTATCACAACCACGACCATATAGAACATGATAAAGAAAACAGTTCATAACTTTAAAATATACTATTAAAAGATATCATATGCCTGGCCTTAAAATATATACCAGCAATAAACTTGAAATTCTTGTCCAAAAGCTTGCTCAGATTGTCAAAGCTCCTGCTTGCGGATCATTATCATCTTCTCTTTCCCAGGAGATTATAATTGTCCAGAGCAAAGCAATGGAACGATGGCTCTTGATGCAAATTGCAAAGCAAAACGGTGTTTGCGCAAACTGCCGTTTTCCTTTCCCCAATGCTTTTCTTGATTATTTGATTAAGAGTTTTTTCGCAGATATCCCCGGAACAAACTTTTTTACACCGGATATAATGACATTAAAACTTGTAAAAATGCTTCCGGAATTTTTAGACCGGACAGATTTTGAAGGTTTAAAAAGATATCTTAAAGACGATAAAAGCAGTTTGAAGCTTTTTGAGATTTCCGAAAAAATTGCCGATCTTTTTGATCAGTATACAGTTTTCAGACCGGATTTTATTTTTTCCTGGGAAAACAAAAAAGAAGAAAACAAAATAAATCATAAGTGGCAGGCAATTTTATGGCAAGAAATCATAAAAGATAATGAAAAATATCACAGGCCTTATCTGCAAAAAACCCTGATTGAAAAACTTAATGCCATGGCTTTGGATTCAGGAAAGTTATTTGAACGAGTATCTGTTTTTGGCATATCATCCCTTCCGCATTTTCATATGCAACTTATTGAAGAATTAGCAAATACCGTTGAAATTAATATGTTTATTTTAAATCCTTGCAACCAATACTGGACAGATATACTTACAGACAAAGAAGCTGGTAAAATAAAGAATAAATATGCAACAAACATAAAAGAAGAATATTTACATATTGAAAAGGGAAACAGCATATTATCATCTTTAGGAGAGCTTGGTAAAACTTTTATCGAATATATGACTTCTGCCGAACATATATTAATTGAAGAATTTGAGGATCAGAAATGCATTGATATACTTTCATGCATACAATCCGACATCTTAAACCTTAAAGAAAGAAATATCTCTGATAATCATTACAAACTTAAAGACCCTGATCATTCCATACAGTTTCATTCATGCCATAGCCAAACAAGGGAAATAGAGGTGCTTTATGATAATCTTCTTTCTATGTTTGAAGATTATCCTGATATTTTGCCGGATGATATTCTTGTAATGGCACCGGATATAGAAGTTTACACTCCATTTATCAATGCAGTATTTGATAACAGAGATGATGATGAACCGCATATTCCTTTTTCAATTTCAGATAGAGCCATAAGAAAAGAAAACGAAATTATAGATGGCTTTTTATCTATCCTCGATTTGGGTAAAAGCAGATTCGAAGTTTCACATGTAATGGCGATTTTAGAATATCCGGGAATTAAAGAAAATTTTGGGCTTGTTGAATCCGAACTCGAAACCATAAGAGGTTGGCTGCAAGATACCAGAATCAGATGGGGTATTGACGGAGCCCATAAAACAGCTTTGGGTCTTCCTGAAATTTTTGACAACACATGGAAGTCCGGGATAAAAAGACTGCTCTTGGGCTATACTATGTGCCATAAAGGTGCGCAGCATAACGATTCTATGTATATGGGCATCCTTCCTTTTAGCGAAATCGAAGGCTCTGATGCAAATATATTGGGAAACTTTCTTGAGTTTTTGGAAAAAATCTTTGATTTAAGAAAATCGCTGAAAGGATCTCAAACAATTAAAAAATGGCATACTCTTCTTTCGGAAATTATTGATACCTTTTTTACAACAAATGATGAGATACAGCATGGCATACAGTATATACGCAAAGTTTTAGGAGACATGCTAAACAATGCCAGGCTTTCAGGTTTTGATAAAGAGCTGGAATTTGATATTATTAAATATTATTTAAGAAAAAAACTCGAAAATAAATATAGCGTATCCGGATTTAAAACAAAAGGTATAACATTTTGTTCTATGCTTCCAATGAGAAGCATACCTTTTACAGTTATATGTATTCTTGGAATGAATAATGATGCTTTCCCAAGAAGTTCATATTCATACAGCTTTGACCTTATGGCAAGCAATCCCAGACCGGGTGATAGATCAAAGAAAAATGATGATAAATATCTATTTCTTGAAGGTTTAATAAGCGCAAGAAAAATATTTTATTTAAGCTATGTCGGGCAAAGCATCCAGGATAACAGCCTGATACCGCCTTCTGTAATAGTAAGTGAGCTTCTTGATTATATTAAACAAGGCTTTGGGTTCACGCATGACAAGATGATAACTTCTCATAAGCTCCAGGCTTTTTCTCCTGATTATTTTAAAGATGCCTCAAAGCTTTTCAGTTACTCAGAAGATAATATGCTCGCGGCATGCAGCTTAAATGAAAGCAGGCTTACAGAAAAAGACAATATCCCTTTTATTTCAAGCAAACTTTCTTTTCCTTCTGATGAATGGAAAATAGTACATATTGATTCCTTGAGCACTTTTTTTGCAAATCCTGCAAAATACCTTCTTCAAAAACGACTAGGAATATATTTTGAAGAAGCAGATTACGCTTTACCGGATAAAGAGATTTTTGCTTTGACTGGTATAGATAATTATCTGGTTAATCAAAACCTTTTATCGGACATACAGGCAGGCAAATCTTTAGATTTTTGCCTTAGTGCATATAAATCGAAAGGTACGCTTCCCCATGAAAGAATCGGGGATATACTGCTAAACGAATCAAGTATTGATGCAATAAATTTTATAAAAAACACAGAAGCTGCCAAAGAGGGCAAAATATTATCTTCTTTAGAGCTTGATATTACAATAAATAATTTTTCATTAATAGGAAGGTTAAATAATTGTCATGATGACGGCATAATCAACTTAAGGTATGCTGCAATGAAAGCAAAAGATATTATCAAATCATGGATATATCATCTGGCCTTATGTTCAACTTATTATAATAAAAAACAACTTAAATCATTGCTTATTTGCATGGATAAAGAAGTTGGATTTAAACATACCTCAAACAGCCGGGAAATTCTTGAGAAGCTTCTGAACCTGTATTGGGAAGGCCTTTTAACCCCACTTAATTTTTTTCCTGATTTATCTTACGACTATGTAAAGCAAGTCCACATTGGCAATAAAAATACTAAAGCTGCGATAAAAGATGTTTGCAATAAATGGGAAGGCGGTTATAACCGGATGACTTCTAATGATCTGTATTACAAAACTTGCTTCGGGAAAACAGACTCTCTTGATATATTTAATGATTCATTCATAAAAATATCGGAATCCGTATTTATTCCATTATTAGAACATATGTCAGAATTTTAAAATATATGCTTAAATCCTGTATATTACCCTATCTTCTGTAATTACTATATCTACATGTTTATCATGAGATTCCATCGGCACTTGTTGCATAATCTGGCTCTCATATGCCAGACCTACTTTTCTTGCAGTAGAAGGAAGTTTTGGAATCAATCTGTCATATAAACCATCACCGGAACCTATCCTTCCTCCCTTCTCATCAAAAGCAAGGCCGGGGATTATTGCGATTTCAATAAATTCTATTGGAACTATCTTACATCTTTTGGCATCAGGCTTCAAAACACCATTTTCTCCAGGCTTTAAATCTTTTGCAAAATTTTCAATCTTCATAAAAACTATTTCATGTGTTTCTTTATCATAGGAGGGTAGAACAACAGTCTTATTATACTTTATAGAATTATTAATAATATTCTTGCTTGCAACCTCATATTCAGAATTAATATATAATAAAGATATTTTTGCTTCGACAAAATTTGCAAAATCAAAAAGCCGTTGTTCTAAACTTTTTTTTATTTTGGGTATATTGTTAGAAGAAAGCTTATTGAAAATTTTGGATATATTATTTCGTATTTCAATTTTTTTTACTCGCAACTCTTCCATATATGGTCTCCCTGATTTTGGAAATTTTTGTTTTTTATAGCAGGATTGTTGATAAAAGTCAACTTATAATAATCATTGACTAAAAAGATGATACGTGGTTAAAAGTAACATATTAGGATATCATAATTTACTTTGTGTTATATGCATTATTTCTATGCACTCTATATCTTGCTTTTTTTTGTTTATATGATTGAGCCAGTTTCAAAATGCCCCATTTTGGCCGATCTCTGCGTTGGGCTCAAATTTCAATCCTCGAAATACTCTATGTATTCCTGTGGTTGAGATTTTCGCCCGCCTTGAGCTTGACCAAACTGAAACGTTTTGAAAGTGGCTCGATTATTTATCAATAATTTTCTTAAAAATAAAATAGGAATATCTATGCTGGAAATCAAATTTGTCAGACAAAATATGGATCTGGTGCAAAACTCAATGATAAAAAGAGGTAAAAGCGCTAATCTTGAAGAATTCAAAATTTATGACTCAAAAGTCAGAACAATTCTATTAGAAATTGAAGAATTAAGGCACCGACGTAATATGTTTTCAGAAAAAATCGCATCCATGAAAAAAGAAGGAATAGATTCAAAAGCCCTTGTTTTGGAAATGCGGGATGAGTCAGAAAAAATAAAGAATCTCAATTCGGAACTTTTGGAAAATGAAGAAAAGCTTAATAAGATTCTTATGGAAATTCCCAATATACCAGACAGCTCTGTCCCGGAGGGGAAAGACAGCTCTGATAATTTATTAATAAGAACCGTAGGCAAAATACCTGATTTTGATTTTAAGCCAAAAAACCACTGGGAAATTGGGGAAAAGCTTAAAATATTCGACTTTGAAAGGGCTTCAAAAATTACCGGAGCTCGTTTTCCTCTTTATTTCGGAGCCGGAGCAAAACTTGAAAGATCTGTTCTTAATTTTATGTTGGATATACATACGACTGAACATGGCTATACTGAGATTCTGCCACCGTTTATCGTAAACAAACAGAGCCTGATTAGTACCGGTCAATTACCAAAATTTGAAGATGATCTATTTAAGATAGAGGGTTGGGATTATTACTTGATTCCTACAGCTGAAGTTCCTGTAACAAATATTCACCAGAATGAAATTTTGGATGAAAGCGCTTTGCCAATTTTCTACACTGCTTATACTCCTTGCTTCCGTTCAGAAGCCGGTTCATACGGCAAAGACACAAAAGGCTTGATCAGACAGCATCAATTTAATAAAATAGAGCTGGTAAAATTTAGCAAACCTGAAGATTCCTATGATGAGCTTGAAAAACTCACTCAAAATGCAGAAACTATTCTAAAGCGCCTGGAACTCCCATATCAGGTTGTGGCTCTTTGCGCAGGAGATCTTGGTTTTTCTTCTGCAAAAACATATGATATTGAAGTATGGATGCCAGCACAAGGTGTATATAGAGAAATATCATCTTGCAGTAATTTTGAAAATTTTCAGGCAAGACGCGGCAATATCAGATTTAAGAGAAAAGGCGGGAAAAAAACTGAGCACGTACATACTTTAAATGGATCAGGCCTTGCTGTTGGCCGCACTGTCGCTGCAATTATTGAAAACTATCAGCAAAAAGATGGGTCAGTTATTATTCCGGATAAATTAAAACCTTATATGGGTAATATTGAAAGGATTTCATTATGAAACTTGATAATTTCCCGGAAGAAATCCGCCCTTTCATAATACCTAAGCACAAAGGTAATCTTGTTTATAGATGCTTGGGATGCGGCAAAGAACACGGGATAGATAATCTTCTTTATACATGCCCTGATTGCGGTAAAGTTCTTTTGATTTATGATTTAAATTTTGATCTTTTAAAAAAAATTCCTGGAGAAAAATGGCAAAGTATTTTTGATTATCGCAAGATGTTAAAAACTCCGGCTTTAAAAGGCATATATCTCTACCACGAATTTATTGGACCGGTAATGCCTCTTTCCTCAATAATTTATCTTGGTGAAGGGCACACGCCGGTTATAGAAGCGAATTCTTTATTGCAGGAAAAAGTCGGCATAAAATTTTTCTTTAAAAACGATGGCCAGAATCCAAGTGCTTCTTTTAAAGACAGAGGAATGGCAAGCGCATTAAGTTATATAAATTTTTTAATTAAGGAAAACCATTTTTCGGATATTCTTGCAATTTGTGCATCTACAGGAGACACTTCGGCTTCAGCAGCCTTATATGCATCCTATTTGCAACCTCATATAAAATCTGCGGTTCTTCTCCCTCACAAAAAAGTAACACCTCAACAACTTTCACAACCATTAGGCAGCGGTGCATCTGTTTTTGAAATTCCCGGTGTTTTTGATGATTGCATGAAGATAGTTGAAAACTTATCAGAAAAATACAATGTTGCTTTGCTGAATTCAAAAAATGCCTGGCGCATTCTTGGCCAGGAATCTTATTCATACGAAATTGCACAAATTTTTGAGTATGATATGAGAAATAAAGTAATAATTGTTCCTATTGGAAATGCCGGAAACATTACTGCTGTATTAAATGGTTTTATAAAATTTTACAAAACAGGTATAATAAACGTACTGCCAAAAATTATAGGAGTTCAATCTAAACATGCAAACCCGGTGTACAATTATTATAGCGAACCGGATGCCATTAAACGCAGATTCATTCCTGTAAACGTAAAAGCAAGCGTAGCTCAGGCAGCAATGATTGGAAACCCTGTATCAATGCCAAGGGTTATCCATCTTGTTGAAGAATACAATAGACTTGCAGGCAATGATAGCACATCTTTTATTGAAGTAACGGAACAATCCATAATGGACTGGCAAATTACAGCAAACAGAAACGGTCATATTGCATGTACTCATGGCGGTGAGTGTCTTGCCGGCCTTTTTACAGCAATCAAAAAAGGGCTGGTGTCAAAAACCGATACTGCCATTTTAGATTCAACTGCACATGCTCTTAAATTTTCAGGGTTTCAGGATATGTATTTTGAAGATAAATTTCCATCCGAATATGATGTATTACCAGATAAATCTTTAGTAAACTTTCCTGCTTTAATGCATCTAAACGATCTTGACAAAGTTCCGACTTCGGATAAACCCTTAAATGAAAAAGAATTAAAAATATTTATTAACCGTGTGTCAGATGAAATTGCTAAATCTCTTGATCTGCAAAAAAGATAAATAATATTTAAGAACCCTAAACAATCCATTTTATCTAATCAGTTATCATTTATAGATAGAGGTAATACAATGAATATAAAAAATATTTTTTATACATTAATTATTATTTTTGTTTTTGGTTATTTTTCTTGTGCTGATCAAAAAGTATTAAAAAAACAAGGTGAAGCTAGAAGAGGAGTTGGTGAAGCATATATGTACCAAAGTGATTATACTATGGCACTAAAAGAGCTGCTTGATGCTGAAAAAATATATCCAAATGACCCAGTTCTTCATAACGACCTTGGTCTTGTTTATATGGCAAAAGATCGTCTTCAAACAGCTGTTGAACATTTCAAAAAAGCAATTGATTTAAAGCATGATTATGCGCCAGCAATTAACAATCTTGGAACCGCATATCTTGCCCTAAAAAATTGGGATTTAGCAATTGATAGCTTTAATAAAGTTTCTAATGATCTTCTTTATGCCACTCCACATTATCCTATAGCTAACCTGGGCTGGGCATATTACAATAAAAATGATTTTACATTAGCTGAAAAATACTACAAGGAAGCGTTGAAAATCGAACCAAATTATCCGATTGCATTGCATGGGCTTGGAATTACATATGTAAAATTGAAAAACCCTTCAGAAGCTGTAATTTATTTTGAAAAGGCAATAAAATATTCACCTTGGATTCCTGAATATTATATGAATTTATCCGAAGCTTATATACAATTAAAACAATATGAAAAAGCTATAATATCTTATTATAAAGTTATAGAAATATCACCGGAAAGCGATATATCTGCTAAAGCACAAAAAGAAATTGCAAGATTAAAAGCACAAAATCATAAATAATTTAATTCAATTCAAACTTGAAATAAAAAAAGGGCGGAATTATTCTTGATAATAAAACAGCCCTTTTTAACTTTTTTTTATTTATACTTTCTGATCAAGTGTAACTATCTTTGGAGTTATAAATATAAGAAGTTCTTCCTTGTTATCGGTTTTTGTAGATGATTTGAAGAGTAGCGGCCCAAGAATAGGGATTTTTGAAAGTCCGGGAATTGATGACCCCCCGGTACTCTTTGTTGTCTTAATGATGCCTCCTATTACAACAGTATCTCCATCATTAACGAGTAACTCCGTTTCAGCCTCTTTTGTCGTAAAAGAATAATTATCATTTACTAGCGTTCCGATGTCCTTTTTCTTAATTGTTATCACCATTGAAATCCGGTTATCAGGAGTAACATGGGGCTTTACTTTAAGTTCAAGATCAACATCTTCAAACACTGTTGTTGTATTTCCTGAATTATCGAGTTTGTTATATGGATAACGCAATCCTTGTTTGATAGTAGCTTCTTTATTATCAAGGGTGGCTATTTTTGGAGAAGAAACAATTTTACCTTCTCCATCGGCTTCCATTGCCTGAAGCTTTGCACTAAGCATAAAGGGAGTGCCGGCTATTCTTACAAAGTTAAATCCTATGCTGCCTGCATTACTTGCAGATGCCGGAAAATTTATAGATGAGGTTATCCCGTAAGTTCCTCCAAGGCTGCTGGCACCACTTTGTTGAGTAGCATCCCCTACCATGTTATTGACTGACGTAGCGTTTGCCGAAGACATTGCTGAAGTAACGGATGAATCTAATTTAGATGTAGACTGTACGCCATATCCTGTTCCCCAGCTTACACCAAGATCTCTTGAAAAATTTGTACTAGCTTCAACTATTCGTGCTTCTATAAGAACTTGAGGAGTAACTTTGTCAAGTACTCTCACGATATCTTTTGCATTTTTAATTACATCTGCTACATCCGTTAAAATTATAAGGTTTGTCCTATCGTCAACAGTGACATTTCCCCTGTCTTTAGTTAATAGTTTATTTAAATGAGGTAATATATCTTTATTTGCACTAGCATAATTAATAGGAATATATTCAACAATAAGTGGTTCCAATGCTTTCTTTTCTGCAATTGCCTTTTTTTCTGCAATTAAACTGGCTCGTCTTAATTCATGCTCTTTTTTTATAGTTTCAAGAGGTGCAATCCTTACAATATCACCTTCATAAATCATCCCTAGTTGATTCATTTTAAGAATAAGATCCATAGCCTGATCCCAGGGAACCGGCTTTTCCAATGACAAGGTTACTTTGCCCAGTACATTTTTATCAATTGCAAAATTTTTCCCACTAACTTCCTTCAAAATTCGAAAGACATTTTTTATATCAGTATCAAAGAAATCAAGTGCAATCTTTTCACCTGTATATTTTTGCTCAAGTCCGGAAATTTCTTTTTCATCACTTACAGCCTTGCTAACAATCGGCGTTTCCGCCTCTGTTTCCTCTGCTTCTATTTCTTTAGGTACTGTTTCAAGAACTTCTTTCCATACCGGAATACCCTTATCTTGTTCAGTTTTTGGTAAAACTGTAGAAGCTTCAAAATGAATATTGATTATATTATCCGATTGGTCCAGCACATAAGAAACTGCTTCTCTTAATTCAATTGCAATTATAGATGTTTTCTCCATTTCAGGCATCTGAACAGGCCAAATCCCATCAACAGCACTATTAAAACGCGTTGTAATAAGAGGTCTTTTTTGTTTTTTTGCTATATTGGTATTTTTTAACTGAAGATGGAGTAATCTGTCACTTGCTTTGCTAATACTATATTCAACAGGTTTAGTAGTACCGATTGTTATTGAGGATCTACCACCATCTTCACTTAAAAAATCTATTCTATCAACCCATGCAGGCTTTAAATCTATTTCCTGTTTTTCAACTACTAATACACCTGTTTCAGTTTTAGTCTCTGTCAACTCCTCTGGTTTTTCGCTTATTGCTGTGTCTATTGCTTCTTCTTCAATTAGTTCTTTACCATCAGCATTGGAAAGAATGCCGTCTTCATCAGTCTTATCGGGCTCAATATTTCCAAATTTTATTAAAAGTCCATTTGCAATCGGTTTAGCCGAAAAAGCATTTAAAAATTCATCTTCTGTATCCAAAACAAAACGAAATTTATCAGATGATGCATAATGGCGAATTCTGCTAACCCATTTAGTATTAACCGAAACAATTTGTTCTTTTCTGAAAGGACTTTTTATTTTGAAAATATCAAAGACTATTCTTGCAGGAAGTTTAGCAGAAAGATTCTTTTTAAGCGTAAAAGAATTATAATCTTTTATCATACCATCTGATTCAATTAAAATAGATAAACCACTGCTGCCTTTGTCAACAGAAACTGACTTGAAATTTATAGCATTTTTAAGATCAGTTTCACCACGATTTGTATTTTCGTTTATAGTTATTGCTTTTACATTAATAACACCCGGCACATGAACATCGGGTGATTCAGTAATTCCTTTGGAATCCGATAACTCATCATCTTCTGTGGTATACACACTCTCAGACTGTTTTCCCGTCTCATCCTTTACTTCAGAGGTTGAAGAGGCATCAGATTCAGTGGCAAGTTCTTCAGAAGTCGACTCAACTTCTTCTTCTGTATCGAGATTCTCAGGCTGATCTTTCTCATCATCCTGTGTTTCTGATATCATAGATGTATCAGGTTCTTCGGCAAGTTCTTCAGAAACTATTATTTCACTGCCTGTGGAATTAGTGCCTTCAGACTGTTTATCTTCATTTGCAACTAATTCATTAACAACTGTTGAATTCTGTTCTTCTTCCTGGGCATAAATTTCAAGTGGAAATAAAACTTGAAAAGAAGTTAAAACCGCAAGGAAAATAACTACTGAAAAAGCTTTAATTATTTTCAACAAATAATAATTCATATTATTCTTCTCCAAGAGGTTTCTGAAGTTTAAGTTCTCTTTCTTGGATCTTTTTATCCCCAATAATATTTTCAATTTCTTCCTCTACAATTATTCTATCATTGAGTATCTTGACAATTCTACCAAAATTATTGCCAATATAAGTTCCCTTTACTACAACATATCCCTTACCGGAAGATTCTTCAACAAGAGCCCTATTTCCACTTTCAGCACGCAATATTGCTACAAGTTTTAACTGACTTAAATCAACCATTTCCAGAGGCGTTAGCAAAGAACGCATTTTTTTACCCTTGTTTTTACTGAGACCTTGTTTAAACAAAGATGCAAATGGATCTATTTTACCTTCCGGATTATATGTTATAATTCCTATAGGCAGAAGTTTTGCTATTTCTTTAGAAGTTATATCTGATGATGATGTTTTATCATTTGCATTACTATTTTCCAGATTAACAGAATCAGTATCAATTTTATCATTTTTGGTATTTATATTTTTATCAGATATGTCATTTTCTATTTTACTTTCATCATCATTCTTTTTTTTCGAAACAGTAACCGGAACCTTCACGGGAGTTGGAGTTGGTTCTTTACTTTTTGATACTATCTTTTTACTTATAGCAACAGCCTTGTTAGTTGGTTTTTTTTTATCGTCGCATCCCATCATTAAATGAAGCAGACATAAAATAAATACTGCGATATAAATTATAGTTAGATTTTTTCGCATGCTCACCAAGTTATCTCTCATCTGATGTTTTATTATCGCCTTTTTCTGCCTTTTTTCTTCCCTTTATTCTTACTTTTGGAAGCATCAGCTTTTAAAAATCTATAAGTCACTGCGGTACATGAAGTAAAAAGATTATTACCCTTGTCTACTTTCATGTTTATGTTATCGATATTAACTATTCTGGGAAGCCGCGCTACTTTATCAAAAAATATTGCAACATTATGATACTTGCCGATAACTTGTATGGATACAGGAATTTCTGCAAAAAAATTATTTTGCTTTTCTCCTTTTGGCTGAAATAAAATAAATTCAAGTCCGGCATCCTGGCCACATAATGAAATACTTTCTAAAAGTGTTGGTATCTCTTTTTTTTCTGGAAGAGCTTTCAATACTATTTTTAGTTTAATATCAGCTTTAAGCATTTTAGCTTTAAATTCAGGTAATGATTTTGACGTTTTTTCAGCAATATTAAGCTTTTTTGTTAATTCTTGGTTTTCAGACTCAAACTTTTTTATTTTATCTAATTTCGGAAGCCATAGTGCATATACAAATATGCCAACAGCAGCAATTAATATACTGCAAAAAATAAGGATTCTTTGTATCTTTGAAAGTTTTTCCAGCTTTTCAAAGATAGGTGCTAATGATTTTGAAAGTTCAGGCTTTTCCATTATTATTTCTTTTTTGCTCCGATTTTTGCTCTTTCACCTGGAGTATATTTAATACACGAAATTTCAAAATTTTTAAATCTTGCCCGCTCGCCTTTGGCTCCACTTTTTTTCAATGTTTTTAAATTTACTGTTGAAAATATTTTTGAACCTTCCAAACGTGTCATAAAATCAGCAACTGTCTGATTATCAACGGCTATACCTGATATATTAATATTTTTTCCACTTGACTTAAAAGTGACAAACCACATCCTTTTAGGAATAATCAAATTTGTCATTGCATCCAGAAGCATTACCGGCTCATAACGATTTGCCTCAAGACCATTAATAATTCCCATTCTTTTATTTAAAATATCAAGTTTCTTTTTGATTTCTGCAAGTTCTTTATTAATTTTTGCATATTTTGCGATTTCTTTCTTTTTACTTTCAACTTTCCTGCTAATCTCTTTAACTTGGCTGCTTAATCTGAAATTTTGAAATGCCAAAAGTATAAATACCAACAATAATGCCAAAGATAATATTGATATCTGACGGCGAATATTCTCTTTTTTTCTAGCTGTACGAAAAGGAAGAAGATTAATCCTGATCATTTATCATCCATCCTTCTTAATGCCAAGCCTATACTGATAGCAGCTTGAGGAGCAATTTTTTTCAGGTAAGTTGAATCTATATTGTCAGCCAATTCCAATTTATTAAATGGATCAATAAGCTCTACTTCAGCTGAGGTTTCCATAGACAAAAGCTGGCGAAAATCTTTTATATTTGCTCCACCTCCACTTAATATAATTTTTGTTATAGAATCATCCGGATACGTAGAATAAAAAAAATCAAGAGCCCTTTTTATTTCCGTACACCAATCCGATACAACCGATGAGACTATTTCTTTTAAATCATCTGTAGAAACTTTATCATTCTGGCCGCCAAATTTTATTTGTTCAGCTTCATCTAAAGTACAGCCTGCAAGAGAAACAATTTTTTGGTTTATCTGCCCGCACCCCAGAGAAACATCTCTCATAAATAGTGATGAAAAACCTTTTAAAATATTTAATGATGTCTTACTTGCACCTATATCAATTAATGCTATATTTTCAGTATTTTCATCATAATTAAACTCATATATATTTTGGAGCGCAAAGGCTTCCACATCAACTATACAGGGATTAAGACCGGCTATCTGGACGAGATTTAAGTATTCATTCACCATTTCTTTTTTGGCAGCAACAAGAAAAACACTCATCTGGTTAGGATTGTTTTCATTTTCTCCAATAATTTGGAAATCAAGATTAACATCACTGATATCGAAAGGAATATACTGTTCAGCCTCAAACTGGATAGTTTCCTGAAGCTTATCCTCATCCATTTTCTGAACATATATTTTTTTTACAATAACAGAAAATCCGCCTATTGACACCGCCACATTATTTTCTGTCAATTTATTATCTTTAAATAATTTGCGGATATACTCCGCTATTTTTTCACTATCATTGATAGTTCCGTCTTCTATAAGCCCTGGCGGAATATCAATAGTACAAAACTTTCTGAGGCGATATCCTTTCTTAGTCTCAACAATTTCAGCGGCTTTAAGGATTCTTGATCCAATATCCAAGCCAACAAGATTATTTTTATTACCGAATGCCATAAGACACTCTCATCTCAATCGTCAAATATTTTGTTTTTATCGGAAAGACTAAAGCCCATTGCCAGTATTATTTTTCGTTTTGTCTCCATACGACAAGGCATACCTTCTTCAATACGGGAAATTGTAATAGAAGAAACATTTGCCTTTCTGGCAAGTTCCGCTTTACTCATCATAAGAGATTCCCTGATTTTTTTTAATGAATTCTTTGCCATTGATCGTACATCCTGATACATTTTAGTTCACCTTTATTTAAAATCTACAGTTTAATTTATATTAGTCAAGCAAAATTATATATAATTTATATATAGTTATGGATAGATACTTTATATTGCGTATCTTTGGCAAACCGTCACAACAGATTGTATATTTAGTGTTTGACCGGCAAATAGTAATCGATTGATTTGGAAGATAAATACGGATTGTACCGAAAGCATGTCATAAAATTGGAAGAACGGGTATGGATCTGTGGAAGATACTGGTTTTAGGAACCTTGAGGCAGCTGTGATTCTTTTGTCGTGGAAACAGATGTACATTATCCGAATGACACAAATCTGTTGTTTGATGCCATGCGCAAAATGATAATTCTGATTGCAGAGGAAAGAATTTCGATGCTTTTGGCATCCTTTATATTGTGACTTGTCCCATATTATTCCTCCAAGAATAATTTTATTGCTAATAATTATATGTACACATATATGTGGAAAATTTCAAATAAAAAGAGCCACTTTCAAAATGTTTCAGTTTGGTCAAGCTCAAGGCGGGCGAAAATTTCAACCACAGGAATACATTGAGTATTTCGAGGATTGAAATTTGAGCCCAACGCAGAGATCGGCCAAAATGGGGCGTTTTGAAACTGGCTCGAAAAGATATAATTTATTTGACTTCTTATCCGGCCCCTTTTGCCATTTTTCGCAGGAATATCTGACAAAGGACATTCCACCCCGGCTTCTTTTATCAAAGCTCTTTATTCAATGGTTGCCCGCATGCTTTTGTTTTAAAAAACCTATTGGGTGGAAACAGTAAAAGGTGAAGGATCAGGGCCTTGGGATACACTGAATTGGGATAAGATCTATCAGAAAGTCTTGCAAGACCTCTTCTAAAAAACACAAGAAGCCATGTTGTCTTCAAAATTGCTCAGAAACTTGAAGTAGCCAAACAATATAAATATCTATTAGCGAGTCCGATGCTTATGATATCCTTATCAAAGTGCAACTCAAGAAATTCTGGATCTATAGCCATGTTCTCCCAGACATTGGCTCACTTGCTCCTAAAACAGCATTAATCAGTACAATTATTGCTGACATTGATCTTATAAAGGCTAAAGGAGATGATGCGTGCTCCTTTCAGAAACGACCAATACAACCTATCAAGTTCCATTTAATCTGAATATTAAGAGTTCCTATCAGAATGCAGTAAAAAATGCCCTGAAAGGAATTTGCCAGAGATTTTTCTTTCAATTCTAAAATCCTGGGAGCTCTAAATAATGTCTAAAGCAGGGCTATAAGTCAATTATGTTTGCAAAAAAAGTGGGGGATTGGGGTCAACTATTATAGGGCTCGTCAAGAGAAAAAACATCCCCTTATTAAAAATGGTCTCTTTTTTAATGACATGTCAGTCTACACTTGCTAACTCGGACACCGCTTAAGTTTCAATATTGACAACCTCAAGTTTTGCCGCTATGAGGAGTAGTTGTTCAATATATTTGTTGTAGAGTTAAGGGCATATTCTGGATAAGGAACACAGAGTAATTTAAAAGAACACTTATGAATGAGGAGGAATGAGTGAAAATAAGAGGCGGCTTACTAATTCTGTTGGCAATTTTATTTGTTGGATGTGGGCATCAGAAAACATGCCAAGTGGGATTGATGTCATTTGGAGATTTGGAAGGTAAAATAATTCCCCAAAACATATCGGGCCCCACCGTTACCGGAACTGATCAATGTAAAATTGGGGCAGATCCTTATTATCTATCTGAAGCAGTTCGGAATGCTTTGAAGGGTACAACATACGATACTATTATTGATGCCCAGGTAACCACCGAAACCGGGCTCTTTGTGAGATCAAATTATATTAAAGTCAGTGGTACAGCTTTGAGTAGTAAAATGCTTTCATCTTCAGAAGATGAAAACCTTCAAACGCAATATAGCTCAGGGGGTGAATAATGAAAAGATTTTTAACTATCTGTGGTGCTTTATTCTTGAGTTCCTGTTTATTTTACAGTTGTGCCTCTACTGACCCACTACCATTAAAATACCTTGCTTTGGAAAGGCCTGAAGGAAAAATAACCACCCCCGAACATCGAAATTTGGCAAAAGAATTCCCTAGAGGTGGTTGGTATTTTGGCAATTATAATTTTCGCCCTGCACCGGAAATTGATGTTTACCTGCAACAAGCACAACAACAAGGTTCAGGGGAAATTTTAACCGATGCAGATATCAGGTTTAATATCCCTTTTGCATTTGACATCTTCTTTTTTGGTTACAACAAAGGAACGGATATTTTAAAAGCCAATTAGTAACCTATGGCAACAGAAAGACTCTCATATTTTGAATCACAACAGCAATCTTATTCCCCGTTACTTGCAGCGGGGAATAAGATTGCTTTAAGCTATTAGAAAGATCAAAATCCATCACATTAACAACTTTCCTATCTTAGCATTGCCTGCATAAGATTTGCAGGTGGTTCAACAATTTTAATCCGCTTTGAGCGGTTCATAAATTTATACCTCCAGCTTTGTCGGATATGACTTCCTAATGTCAATATATGTCTTCAGCAAGATATGTTCGTGCGTTTTGCTAAGCGAAGATTTTCGATTCCATTCTATTCAAATTGCTGCTTGACATTGGCACAATTATTAGTACTATTAATAACTACCTAATATCCATAAATATAGTGCCAGCAACTAACATGTTCAAAGGATTCGATTAATTAATCTTTTTAAGCCTGATGGACATTTGACAAGTTCATCAGGCTTTGTAATTTATTTCATAGAAACATATATGCCAAAGAAATTTAAAATTATATTGATCAGTATTGCTGCCTTATTTTTTCTATTAATAATAGGAATTGCAGGATTGATTTTTTCTATTCAAACGGATTTCGGCAAACGTTTTATTGAATCACAAATAGATAAACAGATTAAAGGCTCTATCAGTTTCGATAATCTGCGGCTTTCTTTGTTTAAGGGACAACTCGAAATAGATCATGTTAATTTAAAGGATTACAGCTTAAAAGATATTGCAGGTATAAAAAGGCTTTTTATAGATATCTCATGGGACTCTTTTTTAAAAGGCTGCCTGATTGTAAGACAACTCACAATAGAAAATCCTTGGGTTTTGCTTCGTCCGGATAAAAGCGGCAATCTTAATCTGACAAACGCCCTATCATCTGTCAAAAATCCAAAAGCGGCTGAACCTGAAAAACCGGTAGAATATAAAATTCGTCTGGAAAATTCCAACCTGATAAATGGAAAATTTCAGTTCGAATTTCCGGATTCGGCTATGTCAATTACTGCAAATGGCATAGATCTTATAGCAAACGGTGATTGGCCTCAAAAGACAGGCTCCTTTGACCTGAAAATAAAAACCGGAAATATGGTTCGCAAGTCCTCCAATCTTACATTTGGTCCCATCAATCTTGAAGCATCGTTTGCTAAAGAAATAATTTCTTCTTTGAATCTGCAAGTTACTTCCGGCAATTCTCATATAGATATAGCCGGACACATAACTAATGTATTTGATAAGCCGTCAATAGATCTTGCCGGGGATTTTGACATAGCTTTGTCCAAATTGCAAAATGTCCTTGGAATCGAAGGTTTATATAACGGCCAAATCCGTTCCCATCTTGAGGCAAAAGGATATATAAACAATCCTGAAGTTTCGGGAAAAGTAAATTATTATGGCGGTATTGTTGCCGGGCATAAAATTGAACGAGCGGATATTTTGTTTTCATTAAAGAATCGTCTTGTAATGTTTAAACCATGCAGCTTAAGGGCAGGTGGTGGTCAGATAGATCTTAGCGGGACAATTGATCTTATGAAGGTTTTTCCTGAAGGCTTTATATCTGATAAAAGCTATCCCGATGAGCTTACTTACGACATTGTTCTTGACGGGAAAAAGATAAACCTGGAAAAAATAAGCCTTGATGGCAAAAAGATGCGAGGTTTGATTCAATCTAATATTTCAATCCGAGGCAAAGGAATTGAACCTCGGTCTGCCAAAGCCTTTGCCGACTGGAAAGTTCAGGGACAAGGGGTTACAATTGATAGGCTTGCAGCACCTGTTAACCTGCTTTTTTCAGGAAAGGCCGATCTGAGTCAGGGCATAGCAACTCTTAAACAGGTACAGTTTAGTTCCGGTAAAACGGAATTTCGGGCAGACGGTCAATACAATATAATTTCCCAGGCTCTTGACGGTAAGGTGTTACTCACTGCCCCTGATCTCTTGCCAGCATTATCTCCATTGGGTATTAAAGATATTAAAGGCAGTATTTGGCTGGATGCAGCGGTTTCCGGATTTGCAAAAGCACCGGTATTTGTCTGTGATGCAAAATCGGAAGCACTTTATATTCGAGGTATATCTATTGGCGATGTCTGGCTTAAGGGCGGCATGGACAACTCCGGAATTCTTCATATCAGTGAGCTTAAGTTAGTTAACAAAAATTCTTTTTTAAATGCTTCAGGTACAGTTCATGTGTTTAAACCAAAATCACTTGATACGTCTTTAGGCACAAACCTTAATATAGAAAAAGCTTCAATTTTTCTAAGTGATTTCCATAAAGATTTTAAGGGGTCTTTATTTATAAAAGGTCAAGTAGAAGGTGCGTGGAAAGAACTTCGCGGAAGGTTTAATATCCTGGGCCAAGATCTCATAATTGCAGGACAACCTATACATGAGGTTAAACTGAATCCTGAACTGGACGGAGATACCATTAAGGTTAAGCCTCTTACTATCCAGATTGCACCCGGAGAAAGCATCACAGGAGAAGCCTGGATTTCTTTCGATAAGAAATACCAGATAAATCTTATATCGGAAAATATTTCCTTAAGTTCAATTGAAGCTATCCGCAAGCAAGACCTTGTCGAAGGAAGACTTCGTATTGATATTTCCGGTGAAGGGTCTTTAGATCATCCCATGCTTTCAGGCAAAATATTTATAACCCGGTTAAATTTGAAGGGGCAAGACTTTAAAGATTCTATAATAAATTTTAATCTGAACCAAAATATTATCCGTTGCAACACCGATCTTGGTTTTCAGGCAAATGGCAAAATGAATCTTAAAAGCAGTACTTTTGATATAAACGCAGTTTTTGATCATTCCGATCTTTTACCTTATCTTAGCATGGCCGGATATCCGGACTGGTCGGGAAAACTTACCGGTAGCTTTGAAGCACAAGGAAATGCAAAAAACCTTGAAAACATAAGCGCTCGTGCAAATATTTCAGATATGGAACTATCCTTTGGAAACAATAAAGCAGTTAATGCAAAGGATGCAAACCTGTCATATCAAAACGGCAAGTTATTGATTCCTGCTTTCAATTTATTTTTTATGGATAATGCGAAAGTTACCATTAACGGAACAGGCAGGCTAAACGGACCTTTAGATGTACATGCCCGTGGTGATATCCCGGTATCAATTGTCGGTTCATTCATTGAAGACCTTGCCGATATAAAAGGAGGTCTGAATATTTCTGCAGATCTTGGCGGATCATTTAAAAATCCTCAAATCAGCGCCAAAGCAGATCTTAAAAACATTTCTTTTACTATTCCTTATCTTTTCCAGAAACTGCATAATTTAAATGGGTCTATTCGTGTTAATCACAAAGACATCTTTATTGAAAATATTGATGGCAAGTTAGATGACGGGACATTTAACATAAATGGCAAAATAGAATTAAAAGACCTCAAACCGGGAAAAGGGCAGATCAACTTTAAAGCCAGTGCTCTTCCAATCCAGATTCCCGATACGATGGATATAGTTATAGATACAAATCTAAGGCTTTCCGGCAGTAAAGATAAATCTCTTGTTGAAGGTGAAATTGTGCTAATTGATGGCTTGTATTACAAAGATGTGAAACTGAATCTGCTTGAAGAACTTACGGAAAAAAAGCGTGAAAAAGTGATGATGGGGAAGAAAAACACATCTTCTTTATTAAAAAATATGGCTGTTGATGTAGATATAAAACACAGAAATCTCTTCCGGGTTGAAAATAATCTGGCAAAACTTGAAATTGCACCAAATATTAAAATTCAGGGTACAGCTGATAGCCCTTTGATAAGAGGTAGAACTTCCGTCGAATCAGGAACAGTAGATTATCTGCGAAAGGTCTTTGTGGTTAAAAAAGGAACTATCGACTTTTTAAATCCATATGAAAATGATCCTACCTTTGATATAAAAAGTGTGGTTCAGGTACGGCAATGGAAAATTTTTCTTGAAATTTCAGGCACCAGAGAAGCGATATTGCTCAAGCTTACATCCGAACCGGCTGAAGAAAGTGAAGATATCCTGTCTCTCTTGCTGGTCGGTAAGACAAGCCGCGAGTTGATTAAAAGCGGGGGTGGTGTTACCCAATCAACGGAACAAGTACTTGCGGAAATGATAGCATCAACTCTGGGTAATGATATAAAAAAAACCACAAATCTTGATTACCTGGAAGTTGAAACTACAGATAATAAAAACGATGAAGCCAAGGGCTATGTCAAGGTAACAATAGGTAAGGATCTTTCCAAACGATTGACAATTAAATATGCGGTAGCATCGGAAAAAGGAGAATTCATCCAGCGTGCAATAGCAGAATATAAACTTTTGCAAAACCTTCGTTTGAGCGGATACCAGAATACAAGTGGACTCTACGGTGGAGAGCTTAAGTACAGGATGGAATTCCGATAATTAGAAACAGCAGTTCATTCTATTAATATAGCCATCTGAGATCTTATAAAAATTATATGAAAAAAATATGTACAATATATGGAGTTTTGATCTGTTTGATTAGCGGAGTTATTTTTTCTTTTCCTGCTCATTGCTCTGATACAAAGCTAGTAAAGGAGAATATCCTTAATATTTCAGATATAAGAATTACGGTTGAAAACAAAACAGATACCGGTCTTCAGAAAATGGCTGCCAATCTTATTTCACTTAAAAAGGGAGATAAATTCTCTCCTGTTCTGCTGGATGAATCTATTCGTTTTTTACAACAGACCGGAAATTTTAAAGAAATCAGTGTTGATTCAAAAGAAGAAGATGGAAATATCATTCTTTTCTTTCATCTTATCCCCTACGACTGGATCAACGACATCAGTATTTACGGACGTTACCCTGTATTTGAGCGCGATGTGCTTGGTGCTATGACGATATATCCCGGAAATGCTTATGTGGAAGAAGAACTAAAAAAACAGGAATCAGGAATCGTTAAACTTTTTGAAAAAGAAGGCTATATAGCACCGCAGATCAATGTTACTGCAAAACAAGATCCGGTTGATTCTAACTACACAATTAAAGTCAGAATTAATAAAGGCCCTTTTTACAATCTCAAGAAACTTATCTTTACCGGAAACAAAAATTTTTCCGCTACAAGACTCAAATGGAATATGAAAACATGGCGTGCTTCATTGTACCCCGGCAGCTCCGGCAGATTTATTGAAGCCGATTTTAAAAAAGATGTTGATGAACTGACAAAGTTTTACAGAAGTAATGGTTTTGCAGATGTAGAAATACAGCCGGTTATTGACAAGGATACTAAAAACCGAACAGTTGCTGTTAAATTGGTAATCAATGAAGGGCGCTGTTACCGGATTCTCTTTGATGGAAACAATGCCTTTTGGGATCTTACATTAAAAAAGGATCTGATAATTTTTAGTGATGGAAATCGAAATGGTTTAGGTCTGAAACGAAGTATAAGAAAAATCAAAGAAAGATACCTATCTTCAGGCTATCTTTCCACTAAAGTGAAAATAAAAGAACAAGCACTATCCGGCAAGGAAAATGCCATCCGGAATATTCGTATATTAATTGAAGAAAATCCCCAAGCTATTGTCGATTCAATCGAAATCAAAGGAAACTCCTCATATACTGAAAGCAGAATCAGAAAACAAATGCTTACCGGAGCCTATGAAATATTACAAAAAAAAATTTTCATGCCAAAAACCTTTGAAGAAGACATTGCCAGCATACAGGCGTTTTATGTCAGTGAGGGCTTTATTAGCCCTGAGATTAAACACGAGCTGGAATGGGACCAAAATAAAAGTCGGGTAAAAATCCGTATTCTCATCAATGAGGGTGTTAGAACCATAGTTTCTTCTGTTAAGATAACCGGTTCAAGAGTACTGTCATCTGATGATGCTTTAAAAGTAATTGCTCTAAAGGAAAAGCAGCCCTTTAAGAAATATATGATCAAAGGAGATGAAAATGCTTTATCCCGGTTGATTTCCCAAAAGGGATACCCATATGTAAAAGTAAAAACGGAACTTAATTTCACTAATAACAAAACGCAAATTCAAATTACATACCGTATAACAGACGGGATATTCGTATCAATGGGAGATGTTTATTTAACAGGCAATCTTCGAACAAAGGATCGGATAATCAAAAAAGAAATGGAAATCCGTTCTGGCGAACCCTTCTCCCTGGAAAAAATGCTATTGAGCCAGAGAAACATTAGAAATATGGATATCTTCAATGATGTACGTTTTAAGAGTCTTGGACTTAAAGAGGAAAAAGACCTGATCAATCTTATGGTAGATCTTGAAGAACAGAAACCCTATTTCATCGAGTTGGGCGGCGGTTATGACTCAT
Source organism: Pseudomonadota bacterium (assembly GCA_018817425.1). NCBI lineage: Bacteria > Pseudomonadati > Pseudomonadota > Pseudomonadota bacterium. Next base: position 26,752 of record JAHITX010000100.1, on the reverse strand, counting down.
CAAAAGAATTTTATACACGCACAGCAATGGGAGATCATAATCTTTTTGGATTGAACAAACACGGGTGGATGTCCGGAGAAATCAGTCAGATCGGTTACAGGGCAGAAATCGGTATGAGTGAACCACGATTTCTTGACACACACATATCTGCTTCCAGCAATCTATACACGGAAAAAGTGGAAGATTTTAACCAGAACTTTGGTTACAATGCTATCGGAGCGTCTTTGGGTTTTTCCCCAAAACCATTTAAGAACATTACTCCAGGGCTTAATTTCAGCCTGGAGAGAAGAGACCAGTATCGGATAGACACCTCTCTTCCTTTTGGAAATTCAATAACGGAAAATGAATACGATCAGCGCAGTATACTCATTATTACACCTTCTTTAATATATAATACGAGAGATTCTTTTATCCGCCCGAAAAAAGGGATTTTTTCTTCTCTTCATGTTGATATTTCAAAAGGCCTGAAAAACTCTTTTGATGATTTTATTAAATCCCGGTATGATCTGCGTTATTATTATACTCCGCTTGCCCCCTTGACATTGGCTTTACGTGGACGGGTCGGATATATCAAAGCTTATGGCAATAAAGGGAAGGTTTCCCAGGATCAGCTCTTTTTTCTTGGCGGAGCTCTTGATGTTCGAGGATTTGAAGAAAACCTGCTCAGGTTCGACAGTGAGGGAAATGCTGTTGGAGGACGTTGTGCAATTTTAGGCAGTGTTGAAGCAAGGATAGACCTTGGTGCTCATTTTGAGATGACTGCATTTTACGACACTGGCAGTGTGTCAAAAACATTTGTTGATGCCGGTTCCGATAAATTCCGATCTTCGGTCGGACTGGGGCTTAGATATATTACCCCGATAGGGCCTATCGGAATTCTATACGGACATAAGCTTGACAGGGAAAAAGGAGAAAGTTCCGGTCAGGTTCACTTTTCAGTTGGATACACATTCTGATTATCTGTTGCATAATGTGTAAATCTGTACTTTACTCTCTAATAAAAGCTGAATAGAGGGAGTATAGCCATTTTCAACCCTCCGGATAAACTGAAAAGGAAGATCAAGGAAAAGAGGAGAGCATAAGTTGAATATACCATTTATACTGGAAAAGGCCATCGGCCTTTATGAAGAAAAGGAAGCAGTTGTTTGCAGCGGCAAGCGTTTTTCCTATGGCCAATTCGGCCAACGTGTTTTCAGGCTATCGCGTCTTCTAAAGGCCCTTGGGCTTAAGAGGGGAGATAGAGTTGCAATAATTCACAGAAACGCTCATCAATATCTTGAGGTATATTTTGCGGCGGCACAGCTTGGCGCAATACTCAATCCATTGAACTACAGGCTTTCGGCAAGAGAGCTTGATTTCATCCTTAAAGATTCAGGCGCAAAGATTTTATTAGCAGAAGACATTTTCAGCGAAACAGTAGATGCCCTCAAGGGACTTAAAAGTAATATAGGTAAGGTAATATGGACAGGGTCAGGGGATGTCCCCGACACATTCGAGTCAGTGAAATATGAAAATGCAATTGCAGGGGAAAGCCCTGACTATATTTCCCCACCTGACATCAAGGATGAAGACACCGCCCACCTTTATTACACAAGCGGAACCACCGGGAGGCCGAAAGGAGTTATACTGTCACACAAAAATGTGTGCACCCACGCCCTTGCAGCAATCGCTGAATTGAGTCTTTCAGATCATGACAACTGGATACACGCGGCCCCTCTTTTTCATCTGGCGGACGCCTGGGCAACATTTGCAATAACCTGGATAGGGGGCAAACATGTGATCGTCCCGGAGTTTGAACCATCAGTTGTCCTTTCTTCCATCCAGAAAGAAATGGTTACCATAACAAACATGATTCCTACCATGCTCAACATGCTGGTAAACACTCCGGGTGTTGAGAGTTATGATCTGACAAGTCTCCGGGCAATTCTGAGCGGCGGTGCACCCATTGCCCCTGAAGTTGTAAAAAACATTATGGACACGTTTAAATGTGATTACATCCAGACATACGGCATGACAGAGACAAGCCCCTATCTTACACTTTCATTATTAAAGGAAAACCTTTCAGTACTTCCCCCAAAAGAGCAATTTGTATTCAAGGCAAAGACAGGCAGGCCCATTATGGGTGTGCTCTTAAAGGTTGTAAGGGATAACGGAAAAGAGGTGGCGCGCGACGCAAAAGAAGTGGGCGAGATAATTGTAAAGGGTGACACAGTTACCCAGGGTTATTGGAACCAACCTGATGAAACCGCCAAGGCCATTCGTAATGGCTGGCTGTATACCGGCGATATAGCAGTTATAGATCGTGAAGGTTATGTTAATATTGTGGACCGTAAAAAGGACATGATCATAACAGGGGGGGAAAATGTCTACAGTATCGAAGTTGAGAACTCACTCTATAACCATCAGGCAGTGCTGGAAGCAGCTGTCATAGGAGTTTTTGACAGCAAGTGGGGTGAGGCTGTAAAGGCATTTGTTGTGCTGAAGCCCGGGTGCAGTGCAACTGAAGATGAAATCATAAAACACTGCAAGGAGCAAATTGCCCATTATAAAGCCCCTAAGTCTGTTGAATTTATTGCCGAGCTTCCGAAGACGGGTTCGGGTAAGATATTTAAGAAGGGGCTTAAGGAAAAGATACGATGTTTTCGCACAAAAACGTAAATAATCAAACAAAGTTTTGGAGGCAAGATATGTCCAGTTTGAAAAACAATATGAATTATATTTTATGTGTAGCTATTCTGTTAATCTCGGTTTCTTCATATGCCGGAGAACAATCTCAAAATACATATTACAAGTATGCAGAACTTGTTATAGTTAACAGATTTTATGATGAGAATGGCGGAATAGCGGAAATGTCAACAACCGTATTTTTAAATGACGGTTCAGGAAAAGAAATTTCATCTTACAGCAAAGAGAGTATAATCGCTCAGAAAGATGCGAAACACGAAGCATTTAAAGATTTTATTCAAAAATACACTAATAAAAAACCAAACACTCCCAAAATATCGGAAATGAGTATATTAAACGCATTGAGCATAAATGGGTGGGAAGTTACACACTACAACAACCAAGAACTTACTTTTGAAGATGGAAGCGGCTCAAAAGCAAGATATTTACTCAGAAAAGAAACAAATAAATAACTTTATTCGGGTTTTTATATTGCTGGACTTTTTTAAAGTCCGGGAATTCCTGTTTCGTCATGCCGGACCCAATCCGGCATCCAGCAATTTAAATAGGTTCTGGATACCGGTTTCGCCCGTATGACGATTTGAGGTGTTTTTACGAATTCATCAATATTGTTATTACTCATAAGTGGGTAGCTTTGCCCTAAAAAGTATTATAATGAATAAAATCCTTAATTTCTCTTCGTTTAGGAACAGAGCTTGATTTTGCAGAATACCCAAGCGGAATAAGGGCTACAAGCTCATACCCTTCCGGCACGTTTATATGCTTTTTTGCCTTGTCATGATCTAAAAGCCCAACTACAACTGTACCTATCCCAAGGTCTTGCGCTGCAAGACAAAGCGTCTGGGTAAATATACCAAGATCAAACATGAACCAGTCTTTAAATTTTGTCGGAGCCTCATTATTGTAAAATCCCGATGAATTTAATTTGCCGCAAACTGCAAGAAGAACAGGTGCCTGGGTAATTGCATTTGTAGCAGGATTTTTTGGCAAAATTGTTTCTCTCAGATTTTCTTTTATGACCTTATCTCTTATTACAACTATTTCCCAACACTGCGTATTTGCCCAGGAAGGCGACCATCTTACTGCTTCAAATATAGTATTTAATTTTTCATCAGAAACATCTTTTACATCATATGTTCTTATACTTCTTCTTTCTTTTATAACTTCCATAATATCCGACATGAATACCCTCCTATAACAAATGAAATTAGTTATATCTTCACATGTGGCTGGTTAATGTTTATGTGTTATATCTTCTTTGTAGCAATTGCAATTTTTTTCGCCGCATTCTGTACATACATAAGTTACTGCTATATCTTTTGACTCTTTTTCTATTTCTTCTTTTTCTTCCGAAGCTGGTTTTCTGACAATTATAAAAATTACAAAAACCGTAATAAGCAATACAAGAATTTTAAGCATTTTCTCTCCTTTTTCATATGCCCTTTTTCAACGAGTATATGATATTCTTTTCAAGCTTTTCTTTTTGCACTTGATCTTGTTCAAGATATTTTAAATGGGCAATAGCTTCACCTGTAGCAATCCATTTTTGCGCACCGGGAAATGAATCCCAACTCTCATAATTTGTGTCCCAGCTCATCTGTGAGGCTATTTGAAATGCATTTTTCTTCCCAGTTTTCAGTATAGAAATAATATTTTCAAGCCTTTTTTGATGGTGATCCTTTATTTCCAGAATCCTTTTTCTGGTATTTGTTATTAAAGATCTATGGCCTGGAAGTGTTAATTTAATATCAAGCCCATAAATATTATCAAGACTTGTCATATAGTCATTTAAAGGATTTTGCTCATCAGACCATAATTGAATTGTAGCAGTAATATCATTAAGGATATGGTCTCCTGCTATCAATATTTTTTTGTCCGGTTCATATAGGCACATATGTCCTTTTGTATGGCCGGGAGTTTGAATGCACTTGAACTGATAACCGGATATGCCAAATATAGTGCCATCATTTATAATATGAAAGTTTGCCAATCCTTCTGAAGCATATTTATAAGATTTAAATCCGGGATGATTGTAAAGGGCTTTAAGCTCTTTTTCCGGAAAACCGTTTTGGCATGCAGCGTCAGTATATTCATCCAGGAAATATCCCGATCTGAGCATATCTGCTTCTATCTGATTAAAATATATTCTGGAGGTATCCGGAGCAATTCTTAAAGCAAGGCCAAGATGATCAGGATGCATGTGAGTAATAAAAAAGTCAGTTTTTTTTATATCAATTTCCAGTTCTTTTAAACCGGAAAGCATTACATTCATGCATTCATCCTGAGCAAAACCGGTATCAATAATTATGCTTCGCTCACTATTTTTTATTATATAGGAGTTTAAAGCTCCAAGCGGATTCTTGGGAAGCGGAATTTTAATCCTGTATATATGAGGTAATATTTCTTCAATCATAGTTTATTTTATTTGGCTAAAGTCATAGTATTCTTTATAGTATCTTGAGCAGTTATTATCAATCTTTTAAAAAATAGGAACCTTTGATTTTCTGATATATATAAACCAGTATACCAAACCTACTAAAACCGACCCGCCTATAATATTTCCTATTGTTACAGGAAGAAGATTTGCATAAAAGAAACCACCCCATGTAAGAGCAACATAGTCAGCGGCCGTTTTGCCGATATTTTCCCAAAAAAGAGGCTTGGCAAAAGATTTTATAAACATACCAATGGGAACAAAGTACATATTTGCTACACAGTGTTCAAAACCACAAGCAACAAAAGCGGTTATTGGAAATATTATAGATAAAATTTTATCGGTAGTAGTTTTTGCGCTAAAGCACAACCATACGGCAAGGCATACCAAAGCATTACACATAATTCCAAGAAACAATGCTTCAATGAATCCAAGATTACATTTTGTTGTTGCTATATTTAAAGCATTGAGTCCGATTGCTCCTTTACCAAACATATATTGATTGGTAAAAAACATAATAATTGCAGTTAAAAATGAACCGGCAAAATTTCCGATATAGACTATAATCCAGTTTCTTAGTAATTGCCATAATGATACTTTACCACTGGCCCATGCCATCACAATGAGGTTATTGCCAGTAAACAATTCCGCTCCGCCAACAACTACAAGTATAAGTCCTAAGCAAAAAACAAGACCGCCTAAAAGTTTTATAATTCCAAAAGGAATAGTTCCAGCAGCACCAGAGGTTACTGATGTGCTGAATATTGCTCCTAAGGAGATAAATGCACCGGCAAGGATTGAAAGAAGAAATAAATTACGCCATCCGATAGTAGCTTTTTTTACACCAAGTTCTTCCGCTTTTTTGGCCATCTCTACAGGAAGCAACATATCTATACGGGATGTTATGTCATCCATATTAGTCTCCAATGATTAACTTTACAAATGTTACGAGTTATTAAAGTTTTTTTCACTTTTTATATAGATATCACGCTTCGGGTATGGAATCTCAATATTTTCTTTATCAAAAACTTCTTTTACCCTGTCTGTAATATATGAAACTGTATCTATCCTGCGCCGTGGATCACTAATCCATACTCTTGCCTGCAAGTTGACAGCCGAATCTCCGAAACTGTGAACAACCACCTTAGGTTCAGGTTCTTTCATTACCCAGTCAAGCTCAAGTGAAACCTTTATAATAGATTCCTTTGCCTTTTTTATATCCGAATCATAAGCAACGCCGATGGGGATTCTAACCCGTATTTCTTTTGTAATTGTTGTATAGTTGATAATATCGCGTTTCATAATCTCATTATTTGGGATTATTATAACAATGTTATCCGTGGTTCTGATCTTGGTTGCTCTTAGGCCTATATCTACAACATCTCCCCATGTGGCGCTGTTTTGTGGAGCTGTCCAGACTTCAATCCGGTCTCCGACTTCAAAAGGCCTGTCAATAATCAATAAAATTCCGGCAATCAGATTTGATAACGTATCTTTAGCTGCAAAACCAATTGCTATACCGGCAATACCGGCTCCGGCAACAAACGGCATTATGTTTAATCCAAGTATATCAAGAGCCAGAATAATTCCTGCAGCATAAACAACTACGTTTGAAAATTTCGACATAAGCTCAAAAATCACATCATCTATTTTTGTATGTGTTTTTAAAGCAATCTTATCTCTTAGGAAAGGGATCAATAAGCTTACAAATTTACTGATAATTATGGTAAACAGCAAAATCATTAAGGCATATGCCGTTTTTTCCAGAAGCGGCGCTTTAAAAAGACGAACTAATGCAATAACAACAATAATGAAGATGGCATAATGCCCGCCCTGCTTTATAATGGGTAAGAAAGCACCTTTTTTTCCATTTAGAGAAGATTTATTATATCTTTTTTTCAAACTTCCCATAATGGCATTTAAAATCCACCACGCTGCAAAAGCTGTAATTACAATGGCTAAAATACTGATGATATAATTTTCTAATGATTTATTGTCAGAAAATAGGTGTGAAAAAAATAAGTTTATGTAATTTTCCATGATATTTACTCTTTATGATTTGTAATAATACCGACTATATTGGGTTTAGCTTTTTTCATATAACAATTTTAAGAATTTTGAACAAGATATTAATCTGTTGCCTGATTTATATATAGGATATTCTTATTATGAGCTATTGGTTTAGAACTTGACACATAAAACTGATATCAATATAGTTTAAAAAAGCAAAAAGCCCTTAAATAATATACATATATCAACAGGGCATTACACTTGGAAAGTTGTAAGAAATGAGCTTAATTTAAGAAGGTAGAGATGATTAAAAAACAATTAAACGATTCTGTTAAAAACGGTTTTAAAGAAAAATCAAAAGACAAAATTCACAGGTTTCTTCTTGCAAACGGGTCTATACGTGGTGCTTTTATCTATGGGACTCGAATGATAAAGGAAATGCGTGCAAATTTTGATCTTGGCATATTGGAAACACTTGTCTTAGGCCAGGCCTATCTGGGTTGTGGTTTATTATCTTCCAATCTGAAAGGAAATGACAGAATCGCTTTAAAAATCGACTGTTCGGGGCCTATAAAAGGGATTAGTGTTGAAACCAATGCTTATGGAGAAATAAGAGGATATTTAAAACAGACGCCAATTCCAATAGATAAACCTCTTGAAGATTTTAATATATCACCTTTTCTTGGTGCAGGTTTGCTGACAGTTACAAAATATCTCGAAGATGCAAAGCAACCCTACGCAGGCCATATAGCACTGCTTTACGGCTCTATAGCAAAAGATCTGGCAAATTACTTTTACTCTTCCGAACAAATACCAAGCGTTTTTAATTTAAGTGTCAAGTTTGATACACAAGGGGAAGTTGTCGGCGCCGGTGGGCTGTTTCTACAGTTAATGCCGAATGCATCAGATGATTTGGCAAAAAACCTTGAAAGTATTATAAACGATCTTCCATCAATCGGTATTCTTATTGAAGAAGGAAAAGAGCCGGATAACATTATTTGTGAATCATTTAAAAAACTGAACCCTAAAATTTTAGATGACTACAGAATAGAGTTTTTTTGCAGATGTAATGAGAAGCTTATGCTGCATTATATTTCCATGTTTGATAAAAACGAGAAAAAAGATATTTTAGAAAACGGACCTTTTCCGCTTCAGATAACATGTCATAATTGTAATTCATTATACGAATTTTCAAAAAAGGATTTAGAAAAGCTTATATCCTGACCTTTACTACTACTTTTCTTACAGGGCCCGGCATATCTCCTGTACCCGGCATATGCAGATCTGTTGGAAAAAATATTGCAAACATTGCTTTTTCCAATTTTATAAAAGAAGGGGTTCCGCCAAAAAAAACACAATCTTTTTTTTCATCATATTCCTTTACAATCGCATGGTCTTTTAAGGGTGCATACCCTACCCATTCAACTCCATTTACCATATACTGCACATCTATATATTTCCGATGGGCTTCTAAAAAACACTGATTGCTGTGCTTTGTGATATAATCACTGACAATGGCAAATATGTTATCACCATCAATATCATACTTTCCCGGTTCAACATTTTTAAAGTCGGCTGCTGCTATATATCTTAATGCAGTAGTTATCTTATCTCCTGCTCCGGCATATGTTTCAATATTATCAATGCTGTCAATTATCATTTACAAGCTGCCTGTCCGGTATTGTTCAATCAGTGCGAAAAGTTCAGATGTTGCTTTATCAAGGCTATCATTAATTATCTCGTGTTTATACAGATTTTTTTGAGCCATCTCTTCTTTTGCATTCTTCAAACGCTTTTCTATTACTTCCCTGGTATCTGTGCCCCTTGATTCCATTCGTATCTTCAGCTCCTCAAATGATGGAGGCATAATAAAGATTGTAATGCTTTCAAAATAGCGCTTAATTATCTGCATGGTGCCTTTTACATCTATATCAAGCAGTATATCTTTTCCGGATAAAATAGCGTCATTTATATATTCGGCAGATGTGCCATAGAAATTTCCGTGTACTTTTGCCCACTCAGCCCATTTGCCTTCTATGATTTTTTTTTCAAAATCTTTTTTTGATATAAAAAAGTAATCAACACCGTTTTTTTCATCTATGCGGGGGGCTCTTGTGGTATAAGATATTGAATAAATCATGTCAGTAAAGCGTGCCAGCAATCTCCTGCAAAGAGTAGTTTTGCCTGCTCCGGAAGGTGCGGAAACTATAAAAAGACGGCCAGGTTTTAAAGTATTGGTGGTATCCGTATCTTTTTTGGTAACTGATCGTAAAGTCATATCTCTTTATTTAAATTCTTTGTATAACGCTGGGATATCGTTTCAGGAGTATAACTGGAAAGAATTATATGATTACTGTCCAAAACAATTATTGCTCTTGTTTTGCGTCCATGGGTTGCATCAACTAGTCGTTTTTCATCTTTTGCATCATCCTTTAAGCGTTTCATTGGAGCTGAATTGGGAGATACAATTGCAACAACCCGTTCTGCTACTACAGAACTTCCATGTCCAATGTTTAAAAGAGTCTGTTCCATTTTCCTCCTTTTTCAAACAAATTTGTGTAAATAGTTTTCATAGAGCAAATAACATAAACGGATTAAAACACTATACTCTATATTTTTTCATATAATTATTCGATATTTTGCACCTGCTCCCTTAACTTTTCAATCTCGGATTTAACATTTACAATTGTATGAGAAACTATTGCTTTTTCAGTTTTTGAACCAATTGTATTAAATTCACGGTTCAATTCCTGCAATAAAAAATTAAGTTTTCTTCCGGCAGGCTCATCCAAACTCATTATAAGATTAAACTGGTTTAAATGGCTTTTTACCCTGACTACTTCTTCCGATATATCACATCTGTCTGCAAGAAACGCCGCTTCCTGAGCAATTCTTCCGGCATCAAGCTCAATAGTATCTTTTGTCAATATTGATATCCGGTCTTTTAAACGTTGCGTGTAGTAAAGAAGCATGTCACGGGATTCAAACTCAATACTGTTTAATAATTGTTCAATGGTTTCAACCCTCTTAACAAAATCACCGGCAATAAACTTACCCTCTTTTTTCCTCATATCATCTAAAATACTTAAAGCCTCATCCAAAGAATCTTTTATCAAAAGCCACTGAGCCTCAATATCTTTTTTAGTTTCCGCAACTTTTATTACTCCTTCAGCACCTGCTATCATATCAAGGGGTATTTGTGCATCCATACCTAATTTATCTCTTAAACTCAAAAGTATATTATAGTATGCGCTCGCTTTTTTTTCATCGATTTCAAATTCAATTAAATTACCATTATTTTCTTTTATAGTAATTTTAATCTCGATACGGCCCCTTGATACTCTTGAACCGATCAAGCCTCTTATTTTATCTTCAAACGCATTATATTCATGGGGAAAACGAAGATTTATATCAAGGTGCTTGCTGTTGTATGTACGAATTTCAGTTACAATTTCAAAACCTGCTTCTGTTTTTTCAGACCTTGCATATCCGGTCATGCTTTTTATCATTTATCGTGGCCTCGTTTCATATCGGCAACATATTTATCACGGACATTTATTAGAAAAGTCAGCATTTTTTCATCCGCATAATCAGGATATGTCCAGGGCAATGTTCTAAATTCCCTATTCTGATAAATTAAAGTCAAATCTGCGTAAATATTATTTCCGATATATATTCTGTGACTAAAGTTTTTGCCTGTTGCAAGAACAAACTTTTCATGAAGCATGTATCCCGGATCAATGTTAACGGTTCTTTTACCGTTTTTTGAGTATCTTGCTTCAAGTTCATTTGTAAAATTTTTTATTTGTGAAAGGCTTGCCTGTTTAATAAGTTTTTCGAAAACAAACATCCTCCTGAAAAGAGGCGAACCCATCTCATGGGCATAGTAAGAGGTATAATCAAATAAGAACCATTGACTTATGATATCGACCGGACCAAATTCAGCAATTAGCTCATTTTCCAGTAACTCAATAAGGTTCTTATCTTTTAAATAAACTCCGATCACAAGCTTTGCCGGATTGGGCGGTCGGGGAATGCTCATTAATGCCTCTGCTTACAACGGCTTTGCCTCATCTATCAACATTATGGGGATATCATCCCTTATTTCATATACAAGTTTACAATTTTTGCAGATAAGGCCATCACCCGCATCAGTAAGATAAATATCCCCTTTGCACTTTGGGCAGGCAAGAATTTCAAGCAGTTCTTTACTTATAGCCATTATTTTAATTTCTCCGGTAATTTTTAAGGCCCGCATAAACATTTTATATAATCTATAGCAAATATATTTCAAGCAAGCAAAATTTTATTTTTTGCATGTTGTTATTTTATAATGCCTTTATATTTTCATCATAAAAAGCAATCGCACTTGAATGATATAATTTCTTGTGGCATAACACTTTTATCTTTTTTAAAAATGTGTTTTATATACTATTTTTATGGAACAGCAAATGAAAGACCCTAAAAAAAAAGAAGCTGATTTTGAACCAATCGGCAATATTATCGGCAATGTATTAAACAAATTCCGCCTGGAACTGGGTTTTGAATCTGCTAATATTTCCAGCATATGGAAAAACATAGTAGGAGAAGCCGTTTGCAAAAATACAAGGCCTGCCGGTTTCAAAGGACAGATACTTCTTGTGTATGTAAGCAGTTCAGTATGGATGCAGGAACTCCAATATTACAAAGAAGATATAATATCAAGACTAAATAATGAGATTGGAAAAGAACTTATCAGTGATATCAAATTTAAGATCGGGGCTGTCTGAATATGGATTTGCTTACAGACGACTATTTTTTCAAAGGTAAATTATCTATTAAACAAAATAAGTCAGGATATCGCTTTTCAATCGATTCAGTTTTACTTGCCTCACATGTTAAAGCATCTGCGGGAAATAAAATTCTTGATATAGGAACAGGGTGCGGCATAATTTCTCTTATACTCGCATACCAAAATCCGGAAATTAAAATATACGGGATCGAAGTACAGAAAAGTCTTGCAGATATTGCCGTCATGAATGTGAAAAACAACGGCATGGAAGAACAAATTGGAATCATTTGCACTGACCTGAAAAATTTAAAAAAAAGTATGATCTTTGGATCACCTGATATTATTGTATGTAACCCGCCATACAGAAAGGCAAATTCAGGAAGGGTAAATCCCGATAATCAGCGCGCGCTGGCTAGACATGAAATCATGATTTCTCTTCCCGGAATCTTTGAATCGGCAAAAAGTCTTTTGGATATTTCAGGTAAATTCATAATGATTTATCCTTCAGAGCGCATAGCCGATATAATTGAACATATGCGTTTTTCAGGAATAGAACCAAAGTATTTTAGATTTATTTACTCGAAAAACAATTCGGAATCCAAACTTGTAATTGTCGAAGGCATTAAAGGTGGTAAAGCAGGAGCAAAGGTCGCCTCACCTCTTGTAATATATAAGGATGATGGTTCTTATACTGATGAAGTAGAAAATATGTTTATACCATAGAGCTACCGGTTACCTGTCCGTCTGCCTTCAAGCTGCCCTGACCGTTTGCAAACTCCGTAAGAGTGATGTCTCCGTACGATACACCGACACTGGTAATAAAAATTAATGTTATTTACCCGATTTTTGTTATATTTTTTTCATGCTTTGTTTTATAGCTCCTTTGATCCGAAATATTTATGCGCTTGCATCTTTTGTAGATGACAAACGATGGGGCCCATAAATTGATTTAATTACCACCTCCACTTTAGACCCGACAGGCGGCATACGATCCCAGTTGATCTTGTAATAGTTTACCGTAGTTTTTAAAGGCAGAACATTGTCGGTAATAATGCCGCCGTTACAGTCGGAAGGGCAGACAATACAACCTGAAGGAAAATTTAAAGCCTCGCCTGAACCGTGATAAACAAAATGTGGCGTATAGGGCTTAATTACATCTTTTCCTTCCACGATGATCTTTTCCTGAATAAAATCTTCCAAAGCGCCTTCAACGATATTACCGGTTTTTTCAAAGCGGATAGTCACGATAACGGGATCGCCGTCCAGATAATCCTCAATGGTAGTGGTCGGTTTAAGACCGGTGCGGGCGGCCACCTCCTCAAACGGGATAATTCTTCTGGATTGAATGCCGATTTCCCGAATGGATTTATCGATATCAGTGCGGGAAACATCCGTGGTAAATACGAAAAAGCTTTCCATTTTGCCGCCTTTCGCACCGAAAAATGCCTGAAATCGCCTGCCCCAGTCAGCCACGGAAGGCTTGGTTACGTCCTTGGTAACGGTTGCTGAAATACGTAATTCCTTGTTTGCAGTATCCATAATCATCATGTCGCCTGAAGAACCTTTGAAAATTTTAATATCAGGGTTTTTCACAACTTCTGCAAAGGCTTTGGTTCCGGCAAGTGTACTCATGCCTATAACACCTGCGGCCACAGTTTTTAAAAAGATCGACCGAGTCATTTCACCGGGTTTTGCAATTTCCTTTGCTCCTGTTTCACCGCCTAAAAGCACTCCGCCGGATGTATTATCGCAGCAGGAGCAGCCGCAGTTTTTATTGTTTTTTGAATCCATTTCAAACCTCCCCGGACTTTAAAAATCCCATTTAGTTGTTGATTAAACTTCAATGAATAAAACCGAAAGCTATTCGAATTAATAAACCAGTAATCATAAGCATAAAAAAGTATTTTAATTTTACTTGAAAAAATGCCGCTAAAATTGCCGGTAGCAAAATTGTTATATAGGGTATACAAAACAATATAAAAAGAGCCGGCATCATCCAACGTGGAGGAGAAATATATTTCTTGCATGTTAGCGCAAGAATATCTCCTGAAAAAAATAATCCTAATCCATATGTACATAACCCTATACTTGAGGCACTTATCAGGTTAAGCAATATTGCGGTGCCGGGTCCGAATGCATTTACTATTGAAAAAGCCAGCACAGGCCATGAAAAAGGATTTATAAAGGTGCTGATCACTTGAGATAGTAAAAGATTGGGAAGACAATCAAGCGGTCCTAAAGCCTTAAAGTATTCTGAAAGCAAGGATATGTTTGCCGATTTAAGATTACCTGTCAGAAATAACCAGTGAAATTCGGCTGTATAAACATAACTGTTCAGCATATAGAAATAATGGAGAATTAAAAAATAGATTGTTGTACAAATCGATAGTATTGCGCATAGTATTAAGGCTTTTATTTTCAGTATGGGTATGATGTCTTGAGGCATAAAAACCTAATGTAAACTTTACTATAAAGGATCCGATGTCCCTTTTTTGGTTTTATATTTTTTGTGAAAAATCGGAATAAGAGAAACTATGATAATAAGTATTATTCCGGCTAACAGATTTCCAGATATTTTCCCCTTAAACAGATCAAGAAGCGAACTTGAAAACACAATAAATGCTATGCAGGCAGGAAGCATACAAATGAAAGTGGCCAGTATGTAATGTGTAAATTTTATTTTGGTTAAACCAAAGGCATAATTTAAGAGGTTAAAAGGAAACAAAGGGATTAGCCGTGTAAAAGCGACTACTTTCCACCCATGTTTTTCAACTCCTTCATCCAGCCTTTGCCATCTGGGGCTTGTAAGTTTTGCAGCAATCCAGTCCCTTGCAACGTAACGGGATATTAAAAATGCCGCACCGGCGCCTATTGTGGAACTGGTAATAGTATAGATAACACCCCATAAAGGACCGAAAAGAATGCCTCCTGCAATAGTAATTGGAAGTCCCGGCAAAAAAAGGGCTGGTGCTATAATATAAATCAGCATGTAGAGGATAGGGGCAAGTGCCCCTTTTGATGCTATCAGTTCTCTTAACGCCCCGGTTTCAAAATAATTTTCCAAACCCCCAGCACGAACTAGTATAATAATGGATATAATGGCAAGAAGAATAACTATACGTTTAAACATTGCTGCTTTGGATGATTTTTCCTGACCTGTAAATGTTCTTTCCCTTGATACGGCTGTATTTAAACTGTTTTTCAGATGCCGTTTAAGTTTTAAGCGGTTTAAGTAGGTAACCGGAGCCTTGTAAATTTTGGCGTTTCCTGCCAATGTGGCTTCCGGTTCAAAATAAAGATCTATAATATGATCAGTGGGCATGGCCTGATTCAGGTGATTCGCACATCCGGCGCAATAAGTGATAACCCGGTTTCCTTTATGTTCCTGTTTTCGGATACCTATCCATTTTTCAGCAAGTCCGGGAGACAAGAAACTTACAGATCCGCCTTCACCGCAACACAGAGTATTTATACCGGAATGCGGCATTTCATAAATACTGATTCCCAGTTTTTCAATAAGCTTTCTCACTGATTTCTGCACAGGTTCCTTATAACGCAGAGCACAAGGGTCATGCACAGTAACACTATAAGACATTTTTTTTTCAACAGGAATATCCAGATCGGCAAGAAACTCATAGATACTAATAACGGAAATATCACCGCCGTATTGATCAAAGATTTTGTAACAATTGGGGCAAGCCACCAGTACTTTTTTGATTTTGTTTTGAATCAAAAATTCTTTCATTTCTCCAAACATGGCAGTGAAAAAGGCATTTCTCCCAAGATCATGCGATGGTTTTGTACAGCAGTCAAAAACGATTCCGGCCGATGGGAATTTTTTTTGAATGAGTTTGAAAAGCCCAAGGGTTTTGTCCGGCCTGGTACCGGGCAAAGAACAACCTGGAAAAAATACGGTATCGCAGCCTTCAGGCAGACCATACCATGAAAAAAGCTTTGAAGTGCCTTTTTTCTCATAAGCTAAAATGCCGTTGTGTTCGGCAAATATCCCGCCACCTTGCTTTACAGCTTCCCGTCGCATTTCAAGAAACATGTCTGCCGGATTCAAACCCAACGGACACACAGCTGCACATAACCCGCAAAGGCTGCATTCGAAAGCCATTGTCTTAAAAGTCTTATCCGTAAGGTCAAAAGAATCGGCAATTTCCTTGGGCTTGCCATATTTTCTTAAAAATTCACATTCCTTTTGACAAAGTTTACAGTTAATACATTTTTCAGAGTTAGCCTGCAATTCTTCCTGTAAGGCGGAATAAGACTTCTTTGTATATGATTCGGCTATTTGCAAATAACTATTATCATTCATTTAGAGTATGCTCGAATTTTTAAAGTGTAATTACCTGCTCAACGCCCGATCCGGCCAGAGCTTTGTGCAAGTCCGGGAAACAGCCTATTGTTGCCGATTCCACCAGGCTATCTTGTATTCTGCGATCAATCACACATTTGTCACATCCCATGAGCAGCATCCCTTTTTCTGAAGCAATCTTTGAAAGACGCTCACCTACATCATTGTCTTTTACCAGAATAAATGTATTGTCTAAAAAAAAGAACATTCCGCATACTTCAAATCCGTGTTTCCCTGATTCCAATTGCGGTACAATCATATTGCTCAAAATATAATGTGAATTGGAGCTTGAAAAAATATAAGCAACTTTCATGGCATTCTCCGTTACAGGTTACGATACAGCAGTATTTAATTATTTATTTTATAAAACAAAAGATATTGTTTTTATACTATTAATTAATTGAAGCGTATATTGTCAAATCGATAATCCTGATACCATAAGAGATGAAGTATTGATAATTTATATGGGGCGTAGCTCTTTATGTATGCTAAATTAAAATGAAATGAAATATTGAAGATAAATTGGGAATAAATCAGGTCAGATTCTCGTATTAAGAAATTCTTTTATCTTGCTGAAAACACTTTTTGAAATATCGCCTCTGAAAATACCGTGTCGGTCAGAATTGAGCATAACCAACTCCTTATCCTCGGAGCCAAGTTTCTCGAATACAAATTTACTTCCATCAGGATCAACAACAAGATCCCCGGATGATTGTATCAAAAGAGCAGGAACTTTTATATGCTCAAGCCTGGGTGAGAGCTGATCCATTAACTCCATTAACTCTTTAACACCATTAATTGGATTGCGCAGATAGTTGATATGCGGATTCTCAGGTTCATTTGGCACAAAGTGCCTGCGCCCTTCATCATTAACCATTTTATCTGCAAGCTTGTTCCACAAAACAATAGCCGGGGCAAATTTGGCGCTTTGTCTCCTTAATCTCATAGCACAGTTAACTGCAAAAACTGCTTTAATTTTATATGGCATGTTTGCAGCCGCAAAAAGGGCCAAGCCGGCTCCCATACTTATTCCACCCACAATAACATCCTTAGCGCTATTTGCTAAAAGCATATAACCAAGTTCAACTGATTGCAACCAATCCTCCCAGGTTCTAAGAGATAGATCTTCAGGGCTGGTGCCGTGTCCCCTAAGACGTGGAGCAAAAACGGTATAGCCCTGCTGATAGAGATACTCTGCAAGAGGTCTTACTTCCTCTGGAGCAGCCAAATAACCATGAACTAGTAATATTCCGGCTTTCGGGGAAAATCTTTTATAAAAAATCGGAGCACCAATATTTTTAGGTTTTGACTCACCCTCGCTCTGATAAGTTTCATAGTCGGAGTCAAACTCCTGTTTGGCCATTTGAAGAAATTTGAGCCGCAGGCTCCGGCACACTGACCAGAAAGGCTGCTGGGCAATTAATTGCAATCTAAAAGTAAGCGGTCTAAGATATTCTACCTCGTTTAGAATAACCTGGTATGGATTTTCTCTTCTGATGCTGTTAAAATCAAAAAGTGTGTTAATTGCCGGACCCTTCAGATGGATTATATCAGCATCTATTTCTACAGCACCGCTTCGTTTTGCTACCTCGAGGAAATCGGCAAGAAATGTTTTATAATTGCGACAGAGTTGTACGCATTGGTTTTGTTGTAATCCATTATGTAACCTTATGGATTTAAGCCTGGTAACTGCTTCCACAGCCAGGAAAAGCCGCTGTGCAAGGTTAAATAAGCTTAGCTTTTTTCCGGGATAATATTTTATAATATAGGCAAGTAGATGATCATAATTCACCGTAGTATTTTGGTAAATACAAGCCATTACTTCCATGGTAAGTTTACTGGCCATCATTCTTATCACAGGCCTTGAATGCAGCAGATCATCCGGCATTAAAGACTTTGGCGTGTGTATGTCTTTTTGGATAATCCCTTTATTAAGGAAGGGCCTTATAGCCATTGGCTTTCCGATAGTGATATCAATATCTACTCCTGAAAGAAGCATGGTACCTTCGGTTTGCAGTTCTTCAGCTATATAATCAGGCATATCCTTCACAAGATATGAAGCCATTTTTTCAATGGCGTTTTGACGTGAACGGATAGGATAATAACTAATATTAACCGGCACCAGAAAGGTTTCTTTTTTGCTCACCTGTTCCATGGAAGAAAGATCAAAAATATTTAGCTGCTGATTAAGCAAATCGCTGTCAGTTTCCTGCAGATACTGTAGTCTTTGCCTATAAAACTCCGTACGTAATGCCAGTGCTGCAGCACCTGTATGAGGTGGTCGCCGTTTGCCCGTAGCGCTGTATATGAGAAACTTACCGCTTTCAACAATCTTTTTATCTTTTACCATCTGGCCTTCCGGAAAAATCAGCCAGGGATTATCTCCGATTAGTAAAGAGCGAATAATAATTTCATCACGGTTGGGATCATTGGTAGATACCACACCCATTTTATCCAAATATTTGCCCAAAGCTCCGGTGAATAGACCATGGTAGGCAAGAGACATAATTGGTTTGCCGGTTAGTCTGTAAAATTCGTAGGGTAGAATCAGGGTTTCCAAGCGTGTAAAATGGTTTACTGCAAAGATAATTACACCATCCGGAATGTTTTCGGCACCATGAATATGTACTGATGCCTTAGACCAACGTCTTAGCGCCTGTATAGACAGCTTGCTTAAAGAAAAAGCCAAGCGGCTGATATTTGCCATCGTATCTCACCCTTTCATTACTATCTGCTTTAACAGATCTTTGAAAATAATACCATGAAAAGGTAGAAACATATACCAGTAAATATTTCCTAAAACACCACTGGGAATATAATAGGCGGTAATGGACAATTGATTGCTGTACCCCCTCTGATCAATATCAAATTCAAGCCAGGCCTTTCCGGGCAGTTTCATCTCTGCCCTCAGAAGAAGTTTACGTGCAGGCTTCATGTCTTCCACGCGCCAGAAGTCAATAACGTCATTGATTCTCAATTCGGATGAACTTCGTCTCCCACGGACCATGCCAACACCACCCAGCATGCTGTCCGCCATTCCCCTTAAACGCCACATCCAGTTGTTTTGAAACCATCCTTCCTTACCGCCAATCCTGCATACCGCACTAAAGATGTCCGCTGCATTTTTAGTGTTTACCAATGAATATGTCTTGATAAATTCAGGGGGTATTTTCAACTCATTTAGTTTAATCGCCAGGCTGTG
Organism: Pseudomonadota bacterium; assembly: GCA_018817425.1. Classification (NCBI taxonomy): domain Bacteria; kingdom Pseudomonadati; phylum Pseudomonadota; species Pseudomonadota bacterium. The sequence goes on along the minus strand of JAHITX010000100.1, from coordinate 7,290 downwards.
GGCCGGGGGATAGGCATCGGACCATCGGGTGTGTACATTATCCTGTTCTTCCCGGCTCATGGCCCTGATAATGGACTCTTTGTATGTTAAGGGTTTAAATGGAATCAATTTCATAATTGCATTGTCCTGGCACACCACATTATTCCTAAGCCCTTCCAAAAGCGCAAGAATGATTGGCCATGGCACCGGTGCAAAAAGGTTGGCAAGGATGGCGAAAAATCGCAACCCCGAAAAAAAGCTGGGCAAACTAATTGTTTTCTTTCCAAACATTTTTGCAAGGATTTGGAGCATTTCATCATAAGTCAACACATCCATACCACCGATATCAAATGATTTACCGGTGGTTTCAAAACATTCAAGAGCTCCTACAAGGTATTTTATGACATCCCTAATTGCTATAGGCTGGCACTGGGCCTTCATCCAGAAAGGGATTGGTATGATCGGCATTTTTTTGGCTGTATTTATTAAAATTTCATAGGAAGCACTTCCTGACCCAAGTATAATGGCGGCCCGAAGGATTGTGGTGGGAACCTTGCCCTTTTCCAGCTCCCGTCCTACTTCAATACGGCTTCTTAGATGTGGTGAAAGGGTTGAACGCAGATCTCCAAGCCCTCCCAGATAGATGATCCTTTGAACACCCATCTCTTCTGCTGCATTTCTGAAATTAATTGCCCCCTGGACATCCGCTGACTCAAAATATTTTTTTCCAAGCAATAGTGAATGGATCAGATAATAGGCTGTATGGATTCCTTTAAATGCATTTTTCAGACCGACAACATCTAACACATCCGCTACAACTATCTCGGCATCCGGCCAGCGCTCCTGATGGACTGGAGACAAAACCCTGACCATAATTCTGACTTGATACCCCCGTTCAATGAGTTCCGGCACCAGTCTTCCGCCAATATACCCGGTGGCTCCGGTAACCAGAATTCTTCCCATTTCAGGCTGGGGTATAGTGGGCAAGTCCCGGCAAAAATGATATTCGCTATCTTTTATTGGTTCCAATATTTATGACCTGTGGCCCATTTCTTCATTAATCCTGCGTTCAATCTCTGATGTTATTTTTTTCCTGCCTTCTTTAGAATGAAAACTTAAATAATCTTTTCCGTAAATAGGCTTAAGAATGCTCATTTTTATATTGAAAGGAACAGGAATACGCGTCCCTCTTGGAAGAGTTTTTTCAGCACCGGATAGATAAACCGGGTATATTGGTATATTCGGAAAATCTAAAGACATCTGGCCGATACCCGATTTAAATTCATTTATTATACCCGGCTCTCCCCTTGTTCCTTCGGGAAATATTATCAGCGAATATCCATCTTCAAGCTCTTTTTTTAATATCTTGAATGTCGTTATGGCCGATGCGCTTCTGTCCACTAAAACCGCATTAAAAAGAATTTTAGCTATGTAACCTTTAAGCCCTTTGTTAAAATAATCTTTTGCCACGATTGTTTTTACTTTATTCACTCTTGATATATTAATTAATCTAAAAAGAACCATTACATCTATATGAGAATTATGATTTGCTGCGATAATGAACTGCTCATCCATTATCTTAGGAGAATTCTCAACTCCAAGAAATAGTGTAATAAAAGCTCTTCCTAATACGTGTAAAAGTTTTTTCAACATAATTTAAAAGTACATCCAAAATATCAGATGAAAGGTAATCGGTATAGTAAAAACAAGACTATCAACACGATCTATTATTCCGCCATGACCTGGCAGTATTGTTCCTGAGTCCTTGCTTTTCAAATCTCTCTTAACCATTGAAAATACTAGATCTCCAATCAAACCGAAAATCCCGATACTAAATCCGATAATAAGAGAATATTCAAAACTCAATTTGCCATTGTTAAACTCCGGCATTATCGGAACAAAAACAAGTGAAAGCAAAGAAACTAATAAAGACGAAAACAATCCTACTGCCCAGGTTTTGTTTGGGCTTATATCTTTCGCTACCCGACATTCCAAAAACCTTTTAATCGTTCCATCAGAAAGTTTGGTAGTAAACGATTCAAAATATTTTCCTAACCAATAAGACAATAAATCCCTTACTTCTGTGAGAACGAAACAATACATTATCAAAAGCGGCCCGATGTTTATCATAAACAGACAATGGCCCAGGTTATGCGCAAAAAACATAAGGCCGAGCGTTATTATCCCTATAGACTTTAAACTGCCTTCCGTTCTGTTTTGAAGCACAAAAAGTGTTGGTATTAAAAGAAAAACATACACAGGAATTGCAACTATGAAAAGGCCGTACCATTTAATATATGCAAGGTATATCATTAGAGGAATAGAAATATAGCATAGCAGTATTGAAGGACGGTCTTTAAATGAAAGTGTTTTTGAATCAACAATCTCTGACATAGGTATAAGAGAAAAATATTCTCTCAATGCAGCGAAACATAAAAACCCTAAGAACACGAAAGATACTATCCGGTTAAAAGCTAATGCGAGCATGAACACCGCAACCATCCACCACCATGTTATCGTTCGGTTTTTTATTTCTTCAGCCATATGTGACTTTTTTCTTTCAAGCAACCTGTATACTATCGAAAAAATCATTAAAAGTCCCACAATGCCGATCATTACATAAAGCATAGCCACATCATCTTTTCTGGCAAGCAAATAAAACGAGACCATAATAATTAACGCAAGCAGTACTTTTTTATAAAAGTTCATTTTATCTTCCTATCCATGTATATGATTCATATTTCTTCCCTTTTGAGTCAGAAATAATTTTTTTGATTCGAATCACGCTGGTCATGAACACAAAAAAACAAACTCCTGAAATATAGTACCCGGCAAATTCAATCAAATCAGGTTTAAAGTACAAAACTAAAGCCATAAGCCCCATCCAGACCGCTCTGTCCGGTTTTCCGCCCAAAAATGTCTCATGTCTTCGAACCCCACCTGGCATACTGTTGCCAAAAACTCCCCAATATTCTGCTGACCACGTTAATATAATAAAAAGCACTACCGGTACTTTTGAAATATCAGGCACAAAGAAAAGGATTCCATAGCAGATATTATCTCCTATTATATCCAGGCCCTCATTACATATTTCTCCAAAAACCGAACCTGTTTTATATTCTCTTGCAAGCATTCCATCTAGTGTGTTCATCATCAAACGAAGAATTAAAAAAAGCGGAACAAGAAGTAAAGTCCATCTAAATTTACCGTTAGTTAACCCGACATAAAAAGACAAAGAAACAAGAACAATACAGATACAACCAAAAAATGTAGCTTGATTTGCAGACATCCATTGCCCTGCCATCCAACGTGTAATTTTCTGAAAGTTTCCTTTTTGGAGATACAGCATAGTGTTTCCTTTATAAATTTATATATTCCAGACATTAATATTTTTATGTGCTAAATCTGAACTTCTTTTTCATTCCTCAATCAGGTCACAATAATACTTCCAAAAAATCCTGCCGTATTATTCCCGGTATTAATATCGTTTCATGTACCAAAAAGACCTTCAATACTCTTTTCTAATTGATAAAGAAAAGAACTGCCAAAAGCATTTTCAATAATTTGAGCTATATTATTATCCAAGTCAATAGACTGAGATGTTCTTTTTTTATTGCAAGGAAACAGCAAGGCATCTTCTTGTATAGATAAAATTAACGGGTCAGATTCTACCAGTGCTAACGGCCAAAGAATACACGCCAATGGTTTTACTGATTTTAAGGGAATTTTCATATCTATTGCCACTTTATGCAAAGAGCATAAAACCTTTGCCCCTTTACCTCGATATCCAAAAACACAAAATTCCTTATTGTTTTTATCAATTGAATATATATCACTTCCTTCATCTTCAAAAATATTACCGAAACTCTTATCTGATTTTAAAACTCTTGCGTATTTTGATGCATATGGCAATAAACCGATAATATTAGATAATTCAATACTGTTAATACATACTTCATAATTAGAACAACAGCTTTGCGAAATTTTACAATTGCTGGTCATGCAAGAATGATTGATAGATGTTAAAGCTTTACAATCTACGACAATTTCATCAATTGTCGGGAAAAATTCACTTCCATTCATTTTGACATCACCACCTGTAATCCCCATCTGTTTTTAACCCTGCACTAGTATTATGTGGATCTCAACACGTCTGTTCTGCTGCTATTTTCTTATTTATCATTTATACCATTATTCAAAGCAATTTTCTCAGCTCTGGCTTTTGTCTGCAAAAATGCTTCCGGCACACTCTTTTCACTTAAAATATCAACTATCCATTCCAAACCGAATGGTATAGGGCCAGGATCAGTATATACATGGTAGAACACAAGTGAAGTATTTTCCGTTCCTTCTTCTATACGCCAATATCCGGTTGTATCCTTGATGGTCTCTGCTGGATTTATGCCGGGCCATTTTTGTAATTGCCATTTTAATATTAAAGTTTGATTATCAGGCTCTGTCATTAACATTTTGAGCCGATACTTTTTTATTTTTCTAAGAGGCAGACTCAATGTGTATTGAAGAACTACATCAGGCTTTCTCTTTTCAATAATATCGACCCGACTGACATTGGGCATAAATTCCGGGTATTTTTCATACGCTGTCAAAACCTTCAAAACAGTCTCTCGTGAAGTATTAATAAAACCAATTGCCTCAAATGTTTTACCCGGTTGAGCATCTATACTAACATCACGCACAATTACTTCACCCTGATCAACAAGTTTTTTCTCATCTTCATTCAAAGAATCAGAAGCATAAGCATTAACTGTGGAAAACATAAAAAGCATAGCCGCTATTAAGATAGCCCAAGAAGTTCTTTTGATTACCGAGTTACTTACTAAACCAGGATTCATATATAATTCATCTCCATAGTCAGAATATCATGACAATATATAGTTCTGCTATCTTTCTGATAGTAGATACGAGCTGTTCTCGCCAATGGCACCAATATCTTGTCGCGGATCAAATAGGCTACAGCAAGATAATAGTCATTTTTAGATGCAACGGGAGCAAAGTGGCTCTGAATGCAAATAAGCTTGTCAAGGATAGACTGTTTGATCTCCAGCACATCACTGGCGGTTCTCACTATGTATGTGGAATATTCCATGACCGCCCCTTTCATCTCATAGTACACATACAAAGCCTTAGTGGCGAGTAGTTGCCGGAATTGAGAATTACGGTTGGAAAGGAAGTAAACGCCCGACAGCAGCCACGTTATGTCTGTTTTTCATATACACTAAATTTACCCTGGCGATGCAATCTTACAAAAACGTCAACCAAGGACAAAAGTTTCGTTAGCTCATCGTAGCCTATTTGTATTCTTTTTTGATTAACCCAGGAACCATGTTTAAATATTTTTAATGAATGAAACCTTACTCCCACAAAGAAAAACACACCATCAGCAATAAACTGGTATACAGTTCTCCCATCATACTTCGATTTCGATGGATATATTTCCATAAACACACCATTTGAAGGATTTTTATTAATGTGTGTTTGATACATACATATAGGGTAGTTGTTTATTGGCGTCTCCAAACCGTTTAACAACATCACCCTTAGTTCTTCCTCATACTTTCCAAGTGATACAAATTTAAAGCTGTTTTGGGTGCTTATAGATGCACGCCACAGTAGGCTTAATACAAATAATTTAAAAAGCCTATAGTCATATTTTTCATTAGTATATGGCTTTGGGGTGGCGCCTATTGTTGGTTTAGCATCGTCATACAGTATGAACTTTCCATAATCTTCATACTCTTGAATTATTTCTTCGCATTTTTTGCATAGAAGTTTTTCATAAACTCCCTTCCTGCGTTTTTTATTATATTTTCCTTTTTCAGCATCAAACTCAATGTAGGAATGATTGACGTCATAACAATGTGCATACATGTACTCAGGAAATATGTGTGATTTGCATAAATCCCGCTTGTTTAGACATAATTTACATTCAGGCGCTTAAGAGCCTCCAAAGGCATAACATTCCGCATCACCAGTTCATCTGGTGAATGCGGTGGTTGGGATAAACATTTTCAAAGGAACAGACTGTCAACTGAGTGGGTCTGAAATACATTACTTTTGCAGCCAGCCTGTTAGCAGTCTCATTTATCGTCCTTTGATGCTGTGGGCTTTGGTTTGTCAACGCCGCCTTTAACTGATCTTGTTTTTGGCGGTGGTGGGGGTGGGGGGGGCGTAGTTTTTTTATCCTTTTCTGACATTATTTACTCCTTTCTTTTTTATCTCGGCTAATCATGTCTCCTATTTTTACATCTTCTCTGATAAGCCTTTTTGGGGGTGGCGGAGGAGGAGGTGGTGGTGGTGGTGGTTGCACCTTCTCTTCTTTTTCTTCAGGCATTATTTTTAATTCTCCATTTAATGTTATTATGTTTGAAGACCGTTGGCCTTTCTCACCATTGACAATCACGACTCCTAGTGGATTTTTAGAAAAGTTAATTTCAAGCGGCTTCTTTATTTCGATAACCTCAACATGTTCTGACATATTTTTGTCAATATTACCAAAATGAAAGGATAGGAATGTTAAGACCAAAGGGATAGCGGCAAAGACGATAAAACTATTAGCTTTATGCAAATTTTCAGATTTTTTATCGTTCACAACTGCATTTTTTGAAGAACATTCTTGGTAATACGTATACATATAATCTTCTAAATAAGTTTTTGATAATTCATCACTATTCTCGTATTCTTCATAGGTCGAATTCAATGTTTTGCGGTAAGCTTCAGTTGCATTTGCCGTAGGAATAAACTCATATGTATGCCCATAAAATGATTTAATAAAATAGGTGATTCCAACGATCATCAAAATCGAACTTACAGTAAACAAAAGGAGAAATGAAATAAGGTAACCCTTATTACATGCGAAGTTAATGTTCCTGACCATAAAACCAAGGAGGCTTAAAAAAGTAATGTAAATAGCTAAGGGCAATTGCAACCGAGAGGTAATTTTGTCTCTGTATTCTATTTCATGAAAATACAGCTTTTCATGAAATTTGAATAATTCTTTCTTATCCATATACCCTCAAAAAGAACTTCCGAATTAATTGACCCAACGATAAGGGTAACTTGCGGTGCTATTTGCCGTCAAGTTCACCCGCTGATTAGGAGATTTTTTATGACATACTCTCTGCCTTTTGGAGTTATCGAAAAACAAGCGGGATTGTAATTATTCAGCGTCATTTTAATATATACTCCCGTTCACATAAGAAAGTCGGGCAATTTGCCTTTAAACAATAGCTCCAACGCCTGACTTGCCTTAACTCCATGCTTACGGCAAGTCGACAAATAGCTTCGAATTCG
>JAHITX010000099.1 GCA_018817425.1 Pseudomonadota bacterium | reverse complement strand
TATTTATCTTATCAGGAGGTTATTTGTTTATCTGCGCGATAATAAATTATTTTTATACTACGTGTGGGGATATGTTCTATTGTTATTTTAATATATAACTTACACCCCATAAATTCACGCCCATGCCGGGCGTACACAATTAATTCAACGTGGACGGGCGTTACATTGCCGCTGAATTTTCAGTTGGGGTTTTATTAATCAATCATGTTAACTGGCTTTACCCACTTTGAACGCCCGCCAGTTAATTTGTTAGCGCTTTTTTACAATAGGAAAATAAAGGGACAGTAGGAAACAACGGTGTCCAAAATTTCCGATCAAAAGACAGCATAAATCTGCTTTAACGAGCCCATAGCCTCTACCCATGAAGTGCTTGAGAATAAGTTGTTGCGTATCCATCGGATAAATTCTACTGACTGTTGAGTTGGTCCTCTGGCCGTTGTGAGAAAGAACGGTAATTTGTCTTTCTTGATTTTGACTTTGGCCAGGGTTTCTTCAAGCCTCTTTTTACGTCTGTTATTTTCAATTTTATTTTCAGCGCCTTCTTGTTTGAGGTATTCTTCAAACATCTATATTAAATTATGGGCAATGCAAATAAATCATATCGGGTATCGCAAGCTATTGAGTTTCTATAAATATTGATGTTGCTGGAATTGGATTGAGGTTTTTTTCTGCTAACTCATTGAACTTCATAATCTTACCTCCTATAAGGACAACAATGCGAGACATTATAAATAAATACTTGAAAAAGAAAGCCAGCACCATTTTAATAAGTCTCTTTCTAAATGGATGTGCTACAATGGCATTATGGGATGGTAAAAATTCTACTGATTATCGCGCCATTGAAGCGATTGCAGGAGAAGCTGATCAAATTTACATGGCTTTTGATAGAAAGGGGCATTGGGGTCTTTAAATACTATTTCCGGTGTTAAATATATTCAGGAGATTACAGAAGATAATTTTAAATATAAAAAAGGGCAAAGATGGTTCTTCTTCATTTTTTAAGTTAGGATGTAAGATGAAAATATATCTGGAACGCTAAGGATATAATTTCCAGATGTCTGATATGGTTACATTGATAGCAGATTAATATTGCCTAAATTCTTATCAATACTTTTTCCACTATATAGGGAGAACGCTATGAACGGCTTGTTTTCGATCGGAGATACAGCCCCGGATTTTTCTTTTGAGACCCTTTGGAATGGAAATAATAGTTTTTACAATATGCTTGAACAAAGCAAAGTTTTTTTATTGTTTCTAAGATATATCGGCTGTCCACTATGCCGGATAAAAATCGATGAGCTGATCCGGGATTTGGATCAGTTTGAAGCACACGGAGTAAGGCCTGTAGCTGTTTTGCAGAGCGCACCGGAAGTAATGAGAGATCAGAAAGAGCAGAAAGAAATACCATTAACCGTCGTCTGTGATCCTAAAGCGGAGATTTTTGAACAATACGGTGTCAAGGTTGGGTCTATTTTTCGTTATTTAACACCAAGTGTTATTAGAAAAGGGCTGGCTTCTAATAAACTGGGATATGGGCATGGTAAATACGAAGGTCGGGAGAAACAGTTGCCAGCGGTTTTTCTGGTGGATACCGATAGAATCATCCGCTATGCCTACTATGGGAAAAATGTGGGTGATGTACCTGAAAATTCTACTCTGTTGAAGATAATTTCCTAATTAAAATATGCAGAATCGACTCGCCAAGATAGATATTGTTTTGACGCTTACTCTTATTGTTACCTACATCCCGTTAGGTCTTTGGATTGAATGGGCGAAACAGCAATATCCGTTTGGAATTATCATGTTTTTAATAGGGGTTATTTTTGTTGTTTTTGAAAGTATAAAGCTATGCTCTCCACTAATTGGCTCTATTCAAGGAGCATTGGTGCCTTTATTAATTCTTGGCCCATCATTATTTATACAGCCTGCTTATGCTGAGGAATATGCAAGCCTCATTGCCCTGGTTCCTATCGGCTGTGTATTTGGTTTCTTGGTGTCATCTCATTGCCTGTTTAAAAGGAAAGGGTTCGACGGATTACCATCAAAGATCAAGTTTTGGATTAAAATAAATCCTCCTTGGATACCATTCGCAATTCTCCTAATATTGTGGCTCATTCAATCCCATTTCATGTACCCATATAGTGAAACAACCGCTTCAGTTAGGTTTGTTCTCAGCCTCTTTATAGCTTCTTCCTTTTTATTCATTGTATACAGAAATATTAATGATAACATTAAAAATAGACCAAAGATATTTTATGACCTTGCGAAACTTCCCCTTTTGATAATCATATCTCATATTATACTGCTTATTTCTGGAAAAACATACAATTCAGAAGGAGGATGGTGGATTCTTTATAGTTTAATCATTTTTTGCCCACTGCTATCAATACCTTCGATTATAATTGGATTGATTATCAAACGTACTCAAAGAAATCGAGTTGATTAGTATAGGACAATATAAAGATGTCGAAAGTTTCTCGTCAAAAAGTATCAGACACTATTTGTCCTATCAACTGAGTGCACTTGGTTGGTCAGGGGCACAGCGGTTATAAAAAGGTATTGCAGTTAAAATTATTCATGCCTTGCTTATATCGAGCAAACTGATACCTGCCCACCATTGACTCAGGGCATTATCTTGAACATGAAGAAAAAGAGACAGGCGAATTATGCTTGCTTTCAGGATTTTTTTTAACTCTGGAAAAGGCGGTTCCTGGCGCCTATGTTGCACCAGCACTTAATATCGGTCTTGATCTTGAAGAAAAGCCTCAATAAGCTTTGAGGAACTTATAATCAAGGTCTCATAAGCGAGGCCGTTTATGAATCAAGGCAAAAGGAACTTTCTGAAAATATGCTTTCCAAATAAGGTAAGAATCAGGTGTAACTCTTTAACCCCAAATGATTTAGAAGTAGATCTCGCTTAAGGATTTTCATGCAGGCCCTATTATTCCTTTATCAAGAAGTCGGTTCTCCCAGATAGCGAAATAAAATATCCTGCCAGAAAGCTGCCGCCGAATTGTTCCTGGTTTTTCTTCCTTTCAAAAAACCAGACCAAAAGTCCTACAACAAATATTAACAGGACAAACGCCAGAATAATTTCCAGAAAAGCCTGGGTAGTAACGTCTATGCTTTTATGCGTTTCTCAAATAGACGGTAATTTACTGCCCCATTTTTGAAACCATATCATCCAACAAGGCAGTTGAGCAGGGGAGCTGCTCAACTGCTTGTTGGCCTCTTGAAATTGACAAGACCCTATCGATCATGATAATGTATTACAAAAACCAAACCGATCGAGGTGCAATCATGCAAACAGTAACAGTTTCTCCAAAATTTCAGGTGGTTATTCCTAAGTTAATCCGTGAAACTATGCGACTACGCCCTGGGCAAAAATTAACAGTCATTGAGTATGAAGGAAGAATCGAATTAATTCCTGACAAAGATATTTCAGATCTCCGTGGATTTATAAAAGGAATTGATACAGAATTCGAGCGTGAAAGTGACCGCTTATGAACATTGTCGATTCGTCTGGTTGGCTGGAATACTTTTCTGGTGGGCCTAATGCAACACAATTTTCTATGCCTTTAGAAGACGTTTCATCCCTAATTGTCCCTATCATTACCATATATGAAGTATTTAAAGTCGTTTTACGTGAAGCCGGAGAGAATGAGGCGTTGCAATCAGTAGCTGCAATGCAAAAAGGAAAAGTAATCGAACTTAGCATAAGCCTATCTTTAAGTGCTGCCAAGCTGAGTCTAATACATAAATTGCCGATGGCGGATAGCATAATTTTTGCCACTGCAAAATCATATCAATGTGACATATGGACATTGGACACCCATTTTAAGGATCTACCAGGAGTAAAATATTTTCCAAAACATGCCCAGGCCAACAAGGGCGTTGAGTAGGACGCTCGTATCGCGCCTTTCAAATAAAGAAATGGGGTCACCCATTAAAGGGTTCGTCAAGAGAAAAAACACCCCCTATTAAAAAAGATGGGCTCTTTTTTAAATGACGGTAGTATCGGGGACGTATGCAACTTGTAAACTTATTTATAGCAAATACGACAACCGAAGCGTGTCTGAAAATACTGGCGGCAATAGATTTAAAAGAATATCCAACGGGAATCAAGGTGTCTGACAAAATAATGAAATCGCTGATAATGTAGAAAAATGACTTTCATGGGGAGTTAAACTATACCGTCAGTCCAAATAGAAACTGATGAGCCAGTTTCAAAACGCCCCATTTTAGCCGATCTCTGCGTTGGGCTCAAATTTCGCACGAAGTGACACGTAGTGAAGCATAGCGCTAACCATTAGCGCTATCCTCGAAATACTAAATGTATTCCTGCGGTTGAAATTTTCTTCCGCCTTGAGCTTAACCAAACTGAAACGTTTTGAAAGTGGCTCATAAGTATGATTTTTATTGTAACGGCTGTCCCTCTTTTTTACTTACCCCCTTTTTAACCGAAAGGATATTGCTTATGGATCAGGCAATCACCATTATTTATTTGTTGTGTGTCCTCGCGATCGGAGTCTGGGCAGGAAAAGGCGTAAAAAACCTGACACATTTTTCTGTGTCTGATCGTTCATTCGGTACCTGGGTTATTTTCGCAACCATTTCCGCCTCATTTATTGGCGGCGGCTTTTCCATGGGAAATGCTGAGAAAGTATTCATTTTCGGTATTGTAAATATCTTTGCTTTGTGGGGATTCAGTCTCAAGGAAATCCTGGTTGCGACCCTGATCGCGCCAAAAATGGGAAAATATCCTGATGCGATTTCCGTTGGCGACATCATGTATGAAAACTATGGCAAAAGCGGTAAAATAATAACCGGTATAATGTCTGTTGCAGTGTGCGCAGGGATTCTCGGGGCACAGGTAGGCGCAATGGGCTATATATTTAATGTTTTTATGGGCATTCCGCGTATGTACGGTATACTTATCGGGTGCGGTATTGTTATTGTCTATTCAACTGTTGGCGGAATGCGTGCTGTTGTTTTTACAGATGTTTTTCAATTTATTATACTGTCAATTGGAATTCCCCTGACACTGATTTTCGGAATTCACTATGCAGGCGGCTGGGCAGCGGTTAAAAGTGCTGTTCCTGCAACACACTTTTCTTTTCTTGGAACAGGCAGGACATTTTTACAACTTTCAGTTCTTTTTATGTCCTTTCTTTTTGGGGAAACCCTGGTGCCTCCTTATGTGCAAAGGCTTTTTCTTTCAAAAGAATCAAAGCATACAGCCAAAGGTATTTTGTGGAGCGGACTATTTTCTTTTCCCTTTTTCGCGATTACAGGTTTAATTGGAATTGTTGCATTGGTTATAAAACCTGATCTGGATCCTAATCTTTCCATGCCATTTGTAATTAATACCGTTCTGCCAATCGGGCTTAAAGGGATTGTAATTGCAGGAGTTATTTCCATTGTTATGTCTTCTGCAGATTCGTTTCTGAATGCCGCAGCAGTTGCTTTTGTTAATGACATTGTGAAACCTTTAAGTAAAAATCACAATTCGTCATCGGAACTGCTACAGGTACGCTCAGTTAATGTTCTGACAGGTATTATCGCAATTGTTTTTGCGGTAAAGATTAAAAGCGTTCTTGACATACTTCTTTATTCATATAATTTCTGGTCACCCATAGTGCTTGCGCCCCTGACACTTGCCATCCTTGGTTATAAAACAAAAACAAAGCATTTTATAGCCGGTGCCATAGCCGGTGTTATTGGTGTTATTGTCTGGAATTTTATTTTGGATAATCCGGCAGGATTGGACGGACTTATTATAGGCCTGTTCTGCAACTTCATTGTAATACTTATCTATTATAATATTTCCAGAAAATAGTATTTTGCCATCCCGAAATCCAGACATAGGGGTTATAGGCTTTGGGGTCTGACCGAAAGCGCCGGTAAAAGCCTGTAAAAAATAGGATTAACTATCACATTGCAACCTAAAGAAATCCTACAGATTGAGTGGAAAATGAGCTTCCCGGTTTTTATATTGCAATTAAACACTCTTTTTAGTATATTCGTAACAAAATATAACTCAACAACCTGAAAAGAGAATTTCATGAAATACAAAACAAATCCAAATATAATTTTTAATTTAACCATTATTTTGCTGTTTCTTTTATCATTTACAGCAATAGATATGACTTTTGCCGGGCAAACAATAGATGAAGTCCGGAAAAAGTGGATAGGAGTAAATATTAACAAACTTGTTGAAAAGCATGGTTATCCTGACCGTTCAATTACTGCTCCAAACGGAAATACAGTATATATTGTCATTAAAAACATTAAAAAATTTTATCCTGTTCCGGTTTTAAGACAGCCCCAACGCAAGGATATTGATATTTATAATACCAAAACAGGGGCATACTCTTACGGTACAAGCACATCCGATGGGGGGTTGACGATTGAACATCAAATCAAAAAAACAGAATGCGCGGGATATTTCGAGGTTAACAAAGATAATATTATTATTAATATAAAATTTAAAGGGGATAACTGCCCCCAATAATTTATAACGCCCGACAATCTAAATTTACCTGATAATTTACCGTTTGTTTAAATCTTTACTACTTGAGCCACTTTCAAAACGTTTCAGTTTGGTCAAGGTCAAGGCGGGTGAAAATTTTAACCACAGGAATACATTTAGTATTTCGAGGATAGCGCTAAAGCTTCACTTCGTGCGAAATTTTCACCCAACGTAGAGATCGGCCAAAATGGGACGTTTTGAAACTGGCTCACCTGTTCATACTTCCCTGAATATAGCCTTCAATATCCATTGTAACGTATAAATAACCTGCCTTTTTTATTGTTTTGATGATTGCTTCCATATTTTCTTTGCTTAATATCTTTTTAAAATCTTTAGGAGGCACCTCGATTCTTGCAAGATCGCCATGATGACGGACACGGCAGGTGCTAAAACCAAGATCGATTAAAGCATTTTCTGCATCTTCAATCTTATTTAAAATTTCGGCTGTAATACTTGTCCCATATGGTATTCTTGTAGCAAGACATGCCATTGCAGGTTTATTCCATGTTTCAAGATTCATGTTTTTTGAAAGCTGGCGTATATCCTTTTTTGAAAGCCCGGCATCTATCAGGGGAGCTGCAATTTTTGACTCTGAAGCGGCTGAAAAACCGGGACGGAAGTCATTGAGATCATCAACATTTGCACCATGAACCAGATCTTTTACTCCTGATTTTACCGCATACTCAAGCATCTTCGGAAAAAGAATTTTCTTGCATACATAACATCTGTTTCTGTTGTTTGCTATAAATTCCGGAAGACTCATCTCGTCCGATTTAATGATTACATGCCTGATCTTACGACTTGCTGCAAATTTTTGTGCAAATTTAATTTCTCTTGCCGGATGAACCGGTGATATGGCTGTAATAGCAAAAACTTTCTTACCCATAACTTTATGTGACAAAGCAAGCAAATAGGAGCTGTCAACACCTCCTGAAAAGGCAATCGCAAGTGAATCATAATTTTTTAAAATTGAAATCAGCCGTTCTTTTTTTTCTTCGATATTACCGCAATTAAGGGTTTTACTGGTCATTGCTATATAGCTCTCCATACCTGGTATAATGTTTGTTTTTCATATATTTCGTATTATAACTCAATAAGTATCATGAACAAACTTATTTTATTTCTTCATTCGGTATGTTACTCTAAAAACTATAATGTTTTATGCTTTTTTAACTTTCCGAAAGATGTTTACAAAATATGGAATATAAATTAAGATAAGCCCTCAAAAATCCGGAGCTTTGCATAATATCCGATCTAATATCATATCGGGGCAGGGTAATTAATCCTAAAGGTGTATCTTTTATGAAAAAGACAACAATGTTAACTATAGCTTTAATCGTTGCAGCCTTAATTTCTATAACCTTAATGGCAAGCCGTTTAAACACAGATAATTACTTTATAGAATATAAGCAGGGAGCAATAGAAATATGGAAGGGAAGATTCTCTCCTCTCGGCAGAGAACTTTTTATTGTCATGCCCGGAGCGGAAGCCCCGAACCCTTTAAAAGAGGTGTATACACGTGAAGAAGTTTTTCCGTTAATAGCAAAATATTACATTGAGAAGGCTGATGCAGTAATGGACGTGCCGGGTCTCCCCGACTTTGAAGGAATGAGAACTTATTTGAACAAGTCTTTATCTTTTGCAATTAACGACGATCTTATGCAGCAGGCCAATGCCCGTTTAAATAAAATAGACAGAATGGTGCTTATTTATAAAGGGGATATAGCTTTAAATAAAGATACACTTACTGAGTTGAAAACCGCTCATGAATATTTAAAAAGAGCAATGTTACTTGGCCCTGATGAGATAGAATCAGATCTGATAAAGCGAAAAATAGATTTTATAATAGGTCGAATGGCCTTTCTCAAGGCGGGTTTGGAAATAAGTCCGGAAAACCGGGATATACCGTCCCAGGAAATACCGTTATCTGATACTACGTTACCCGAGACTACGTCACAGGATATCACTCCCCCATCATACCCGGATAACTCGTCTCCTGATATCTCACAATAGGATATCGTGCCAAATAAATAATTTCCGATTTAAAGGCAGCGTTTTAATATCAAAGTTTGAAATCGCTTTTTTGTTTATCCACCATTAACCATTTATAAGATGGCATGCCGCCAAATGCCCTAAGCCATGAGCTTCCGGAACCGGCTGCAACTCCGGCTCATCAATACTGCATCTGTCAAAAGCTACAGGACACCTTGTATGAAAACGGCATCCTGATGGAGGATTTAAAGGAGAAGGGACATCTCCGTAAAGCACAATTTTTTTATTTTTAATTGAAGGGTCAGGAACTGGAATTGCGGATATCAATGCCTTTGTATAGGGATGCAGAGGATTTTCATAAATGCTGTCGGCATCAGTATATTCCACGATTTTTCCTAAATACATCACTGCTATATTATCCGAAATATGTTTAACAACCGACAGATCATGTGCGATAAAAATATAAGTAAGATTCATCTCAGATTGAAGGTCAATAAGAAGATTAAGTATCTGCGATTGGATAGAAACATCAAGAGCCGATACCGGTTCATCGCACACTATCAGTTTGGGCTTTAAGGCGATAGACCTTGCTATTCCTATTCTCTGGCGCTGCCCGCCACTGAATTCATGCGGAAAACGGTTTACTGCGTTTTGCGGTATCCCAACCCGCGATAAGAGATTTAACACTTCTTCCAGTCTTGTTTGTGATGAACCCAATTTATGAACTAGTAAAGGTTCTTCCAATATATCTCCGATAGTTTGCCTTGCATCCAATGATTCGAAAGGGTCCTGGAAAATCATCTGCATATTTCTTCTATGCGGCCTCATTTCCCTGTCACTTAAACGGGAAATATTTTCTCCCTCAAAAAATATATCCCCTTTCGTCAAATTATAAAGTCTTATAATCGCACGCCCTGTTGTTGTTTTACCGCAGCCTGACTCACCTACAAGCCCTATTGTCTCACCTTTTTTCACTTTAATGGATACGCCGTCTACAGCATATACTTTTCCTGTTTTTCGACGTAATATGCCTCCATAAACTGGAAAATGTACCTTAATGTTTTTTGTTTCAATGAGGTATTCAGACATAAAGATAGCAGCTCACAAAATGGTTATCTTCAATACGAACAGAAGGAGGAGAAACTGTTCCGCATATATCCATAGCTTCCGGGCAACGATTTTTAAACCTGCAACCTTCGGGAAGTTCGTTAAGAGCAGGAACTGCACCTTTTATTACATGAAGCCTTGTTTTTCTTTTTCCTTCAAGACGCGGAATGGATAAAAAAAGTCCTTTTGTATAAGGGTGCATAGGTTTTTTGAAAAGACTTTCCACCGGCGCTGTTTCGGCTATTTTCCCTGCATACATCACAAGTACTCTTTTGCTTGTTTCAGCTATCACACCAAGCGCATGGGTTATAAATATTATTGCCATACCGGTTTCATCCTGAAGTTTTTTCATCAGATCCAGTATTTGTGCCTGTATCGTTACATCTAAAGCGGTTGTAGGTTCATCCGCAATAAGGACATCAGGCTTGCAGGCAAGAGCCATTGCAATCATTACTCTTTGCCGCATGCCGCCTGATATGCTGTGAGGATAATCTTTAATGCGTTTTTCAGGATCTGAAATACCTACTTTTTTAAGCATTTCTATGGAATCTTCCCTGATATCTTTTATCTTCCTTCCCGGATTTCGAAGAAGATATACTTCATTTATCTGATCGCCTATGGTATGAACCGGATTTAAGGCAGTCATGGGTTCCTGAAAGATCATGGAAATTTTATTTCCCCGTATCTGATGCATGCTTTCTACAGGCAAAGATACTATATCGGTTCCTGAAAAAATAATGCGCCCACTATCAATTTGTCCGGCCGGTTTCGGGAGAAGCCTCATTATAGAAAGAGCCGTAACACTTTTTCCGCATCCTGATTCTCCTACTATACCGAAAACTTCTCCTTTGTTTACAGCAAAGCTGACATCATCTACTGCACGGATTCTGCCTGCTTCCGTATTAAAGGATGTAACAAGGTTTTCAACTTTTAATATTTCATTTTCAGCCATTACTTATCACTGAATTTTCATTGTTATTGTTTTCATTTTATAAGTTTCATCTGTCATAGAAACAGGGTCAAATTCTTCGCCCTTTTTCATGGCTTTTTTAGTTTCATCATAGCTGTTGGCGTCAAACCAGAAGAGACCGCCTGTCATACTGCTGAAAGGATCAAATAAATCAGTAGAATTTTTGGTTCCAAAAACTTTTGGAAATTTCCACCATCTCCAATAAGCATCACGGGTGTAAGGCACCATGAACGTCGGCACAAAAACACAAAGATCATGTATTTTTTGTTGTATTTCAAGTGATAGTTTTATCCGTTCTTTTTCTACAAGCGAATTGCGGTATGCATCTATGAGTTTGTCCATTTCAGGGTTATCGGTGTTTGTGATATTGTTTGTTTGAGGCTTGTGAGCATTTGCCGAGTGAAAATGTTCCCAATATTGCGGCCTAAAGGAAGTACTCCAACCCATCCATGCCACATCATGCTTTTTTTCAAGAACTTTTTTATAAACGGCTGTTGGGTCAAGCTTTTGCAGTAAAAGCTCAATCCCTGCTTTTTTTGCTTCTTCCTTTAAAACTACAAGCCGTGGAGTATGTTCATCATGACCGTAAGCGACATTTACCGAAAAACGATTTTTCCCTTTTTCCCATATGCCGTCTGAGCCGCGTTTCCAGCCTGCTTTTTTCATATAAAAGTCAACTTTATTAAGATCAAACCTTCTTGCTCTTATCTTCTCATTGGAATAATGCCCATAACCCATAAATCCATGTTCGAGTCTGAAATAATCGTTTCGTAATACTTTTTCTATAACTTTTTCTACATTCATTGCATGTGCAAAAGCATATCTAACATATATATCCTTGAATATTTCCTTATCCTGATTAAGCCACAGCCCCGTTGCAGACTGCTGGGTATCATTAAAAAACCAGATTTTGTGAACATAGCCGTTTTCTATAACCTGTGTCTTTGATTTCACATGCCAGTATTCCGGAATGGTCATGTTGTACTCATCTATTTTCCCTTTTTTAAAATACTCCCAGATTATATTACTGTCCCTGATTACCTTGAATATTATTTTGTCCACGTTATAACGATTTTTAAAATATTTAAGATTTTCTCCCCACCAATTAATTTTGCGTTTAAATGCTACAGTTTTTCCTTTGACAAAATCACTTATTTGATATGGCCCTGTGTTTGGCACAATCTTCCAGTTATATTTTCTGACAAAATTCTTATCCAGCTTTTTATAATAATGACGGGGGGTGGGACTTATTCCCAGTTTTAGATAAAGATCCGGTTCCGCTTTTGTTGCAACAACTGCAAGGGTATAGTCATCATATACAATAACCCGGTCTATCTCTTTGGCATAGTAATCATTATACCAGGGGGCAACTATATGTTTTGAGCGCATGAAATCAAGCGTATAGGCAAAATCAGCTGCTGTCACAGGTACTCCGTCCGACCAGCGAGCTTTTTTGTTAAGCTTGAAATACATGGTTTTTTTATCTTTACCAAAAGCCCAGTGAGTTGCAATCTCGGGAATAATATTTAAAGTATTCGGATGAATTCCTATAAGAGATAGCTGATTACCCAAAATAGCACTTCTGAAGCTGCTATTGGAATCAGGCCCTACAACGCGAAAAGTCATAGGAAAACTCATCAAAGCGGTATGAAATATCCCTCCTTTTTTTGCATCAGTACAAGCAAATACAGGGTCGGAATTATTTGTAAGCCATTTTATATCTTTTGGCAGTTGAGGAGCAGCATAAGACTGAGTACAAATTAATAATATCCCGGCAACTAAAAAAAGTTTGATAAATCTAATATATATTTTCATAATACTTTTTCTTTTAAAACCCGTTTAAATTTCGAATTATGAAGTTTTTTACTTCTTATCTTCCTTCGACATTCGTTCCCCCTTTAAAAAGGGGGATTAAGGGGGTTGTCCCCTTGTTCAATATTCGATATTCAATTTACTATTATATTAGTTGATACAGATTAATTAACTTAAAGCCTATATCCCTGATTTACTGCCCCCTACCCCTATTCATATACTGAATACATTTTAGGATCAAAAGCCTCTCTTACTGCTTCTCCAATGAATGTCACCGTAAGCAATGTTAAAGTCATTGCACTTATAACCGATCCGCCAATCCACCATGAATCTTTATGTATCCAACCCTGCTGTATCAGTTCACCCCAGCTTGGTGTTGGAGGAGGAAGACCAAAGCCAAGATAATCAAGTGATGTAAGAGCGACAATTCCGCCTGAAACTGCAAAAGGAGCATAGGTTACTATAATTGATATTGTGTTTGGGATTATATGTTTGAAAATTATGCGGCTGTTTGAAGCACCTATAGCCTTTGCTGCAAGTACATATTCCCTTGCTTTTTCTTTATATGTTACCGTTCGTATAATCCATGTTATACCAATCCATCCGAAAAAAGCCATGATCATTATCAGAGTAATAAATCCGGGTACTACAATAGAAGATATAATTATGATTACATAAAGAAATGGGACATTAGACCATATTTCAATTATACGCTGGAAAAAAAGATCGAATTTTCCCCCAAAATAGCCCATGGCGCTTCCGATACTAATACCGATCCCATAATTAAATAAAAGCAGAAGAAGAGAAAAGGATATAGCAATTCTAAAGCCATACACAAGGCGGGCAAGAATATCTCTTCCTACATTATCGGTACCCAAATAGTGTCTCTCTTTAAATGAAGGCGGATACGGAGGGAACAAATCATTTTTAAGATCATTTTCATAAGCATTATAAGGCACTAAAGGCATAATAAGCCAATTTCCTTTTTTCCCTTCTGCAAATACTTTCTTTAACTGCCTGTAATTTGTTTCATAATCATAATCAAGGCCGAATTTACTGCCCGGAATCATATCGGCATACACAGGAAAATAGAATTGATTATTATAGTAAACTACAAGAGCCCGGCTGTTTACAAAACTTTCTGCTAAAAAAGAAATAAGAATCATGACAGATAACAGCAAAAAAGAATAGAACCCTCTTTTTATGGATTTAAATCGCTGTATTTTTTTTCTGGTAAGAGGATTTAAAAGCATATCTTCACTCGAACTTAACCCTCGGATCAACAATTGCAACGCAAATGTCTGAAAAAATATTTCCTATAAGAAGCAAAAGAGATGAAATCACAAGTATTCCGAGAACAACAGGATAATCGCGTTCTATAATTGCTTCATATCCCAAAAGCCCCATGCCGTTTATATTAAAAACTTTTTCAATCAAAAAAGACCCCATCAGAATAATTGAAATATTGTTACCAAAATTAGTTGCAATCGGAATAAGGCTGTTTCTTAAAGCATGCCTGAAAACGGCTTTTTTAAAAGAAAGTCCCTTTGCAATTGCGGTACGTACATAATCTGCACAAAGATTATCAAGAAGTGTATTTTTCATCAAAAAAGTCATAACGGTAAATGACCCGACCAGATATGCCGCAAGAGGAAGAGCCGTATGCCACAAAATATCAGTAATTTTTCGGAAATAATTGAGTTCTTCAAAATTTTCGCTCACAAATTCGCCCAAAGGAAATATATCCCAATGTGAAGAAAGTAAAATAAGCAAAAGTACTCCAATAACCCATCCGGGAATTGCATAACCGACAAAAACAACTACAGAGGTTGCGTTGTCAAAAGAGCTTTTATGTTTTACAGCCTTTAAGATTCCAAGGGGAATACAGATCCCGTGCACAAGTATCATTGTAATTATTCCAAAATAAAGGGATATGGGTATCCGCTCTTTTATCATGGTCCAGACCGGATCATAATAACGCGTTGAAACACCCAGGTCTCCTTTAAGCACCTTTTTCACCCACAGAAAATAGCTTACAAGAACAGGTTTATCAAAACCGTAATATTTTTTCAGCTCATTAATCTGCTCTTTAGAAAGGGGTTGGTTCTGTTCCTTGGAAGTAGGTCTTGCTCCGCTATTTCCACCCATGCTCTGCATTTGCTGGGCCTGAGCTATCATTCGTTCGATAGGGCCTCCGGGCACAAACCTTGTAATCACAAAAACCATTATTGTAATTCCAAGAAAAGTCGGAATTATTAATAACAGACGTCTTAATATATATGTGGTCATAAAAAACCTGATAAACTTGCAGTAAGATAGTCTTAATTGTTGTAAAATTTATATTTTACCATATATATCATATTTATAGCCTTACTCAAAACATAATGCAATGGCTATATATTTTAAAAAGGCCTTTTGTTATATGATATCAAATGGTATTCCCCTGTTATCTCTTACAGGAATTATTGACAGGCAAAAGATTATTTGTTACAGGATAGCATAAATTCTATCTCATAGTAATTACTGTTACATCGGTGATTTAGATTGTTATTTAAAAAATACTTTGCATTTAAATCAAAGGTTAAGATTGCATGATGGGATCTTTGAAGAACATCCGATTTTGTTTTTAAGGGTGTTATCCAAAGATTTCATGATGCAGATATAAACAATTTGCATAATGAGGTGATGTATGATTCGCATCGGAATAAACGGTTTTGGCCGAATAGGCCGCCAGGTACTAAAAGCAATGATAGAAAGACAGGCAGATAAACTTGAGGTTGTTGCAATTAACGATCTTTTTGACGTAGAAACAAATGCCCATCTTTTCAAGTATGATTCAAACTACGGACGTTTTCCCGGAACTGTTGAGCCTGCCAAAGACGGTATACTTGTAAATGGAAAATTGATTAAGAATTTCGCATCACGTGATCCTGAACAAATCCCTTGGGGTGCCGAAGGGGTTGATCTTGTAGTTGAAAGCACCGGTCTTTTTACGAATGGCCCTAAAGCCGCAGCACACATTAAGGCAGGCGCCAAAAAAGTTATCATATCAGCTCCGGCCAAAGAAGAAGATATTACGGTAGTAATGGGTGTTAACCATAAAAACTATGACCCGAAAAAACATAATATTATTTCCAATGCTTCCTGTACTACAAATTGCCTTGCCCCTCCGGCACTTGTAATTCACAATGCCTTCGGCATTGAGAAAGGCTTGATGACTACAATTCATTCATACACCGGAGATCAGCGCCTTTTAGATCTTGCGCATAAAGACCCAAGACGCTCCCGTGCAGCAGCTCTGAATATAATTCCAACCACAACCGGAGCCGCAAAAGCTGTAGCTCTTGTTATTCCCGATCTTGCCGGACGTTTTGACGGATACTCCTTAAGGGTTCCCACACCTACTGTTTCCGTGGTTGACTTTGTGGCAACACTAAACAAAAAAACAGACACGGAAGAATTAAGAGCCACACTTAAAAAAGCAGCCGAAACAGATCTGAAAGGAATCATGGCTTTCGAGGAACAATCTCTTGTATCCATGGACTTTAAAGGTGATTCCCATTCTTCGATAATAGATGCCAAATTCACCCAGGTGCTTGGTGGCAATATGGCAAAGGTTGTAACATGGTACGATAATGAATGGGGCTATTCATGCAGAGTAGCCGATCTTGCGGCATATATAGCGGATCAGGGTCTCTAAAATCCTACTATTTAAAGCGGATAGCAGATAGTGCTAAAAATACATTTGCTATTCGCTTTATAAATTCCAGATTCCAACAAAAATACCCCGTATTTTTCCCACAACCTGTGCAATAAATTCTGATGAAGGAATTTATATAGACGGTCTTGTTTTTAATCTTGCATATAGACCTGCTATCTAAGAAAATTTTTACGGCGATTACAGCGTAGAGATTTCATTAACAACTGATGGCAGAAAGCTTCTTACAGTTTACGCTGTACATTCAATTTAATTGTGATAAAATAAAAAAAACTTTGGGACCGGAACAAACTTAATAGCCTTAAAAGCTTTAGAATGGTTTGTCAGGTATGAAAAAGAATACAAAAAAATTTATTCTTATCCTCATAGGCATTGTTATAGCCTTTCCTCTTTTCAGTATTACTTACTATACAATGGTTCGGACCTCAACTCCACAGTTTTGCGCGACCTGTCATGAAATTCAATATGCTTTTGATACCTGGAAAACATCCAGCCATGTGAACAATGCTCATGGATTTGTTGCTGATTGCATGGATTGCCACCTGCCGGCCCCTTACGATACCTTCAATTTCTTTTTTGCCAAAACTTTTCACGGCATAAAAGATGTTTTCGCCCATTTTACAATAAGTGAATATGATCATGAAAAAAACCGTGCAAAAGCCTATGCGACATTTAAAAACAGGGAATGTGAAAAATGCCACAGGAATATTTTGTACATTCCCGATAAGCGCGGAGCAATGCTTGCCCATAGGTCGGTTTTATATCCACGGGAAGGATATGAAAAAAAATGCGTGGACTGCCATAAAAACCTGGTTCACAATAAAAAACAGGTTTATGATTACAAACAATACAAAGAGCCATATATAGGCTCCGGATTGTAAAAGATAAATTTATGAGCCACTTTCAAAACGTTTCAGTTTGGTCAAGGTCAAGGCGGGCGAAAATTTTAACCGCAGGAATACATGTAGTATTTCGAGAATTAAAATTTTCGCCCAACGCAGAGATCGGCCAAAATGGGACGTTTTGAAACTGGCTCACAATATATGCATAATTAAAGGGGGCGCAGATGAAAAAAAGGCTTTTAACAATCATAGCTTTTGTTATAGCAATAAGCAGTATTATTGTTTTAAAGGCAATTATTGCAGATGCTCAAAATGCCGTAAATATGCCAAAAGAAAAAGCATTTCGAATTGAAAGAAGCACCCCTAAAGAGGCTGTAGCCTGTATAGAATGTCATAAAAAAGAAAATCCGGGTCTATTTGCCGATTGGGCTCAAAGCCGCCATGCCAGCGCCAATATTACATGTTATGATTGCCATAAAGCACAAGAATCTGACCCTGATGTAAGCAAATCACATTATAAGCAGTATGAAGGAAAAGAATATTCCGGTGGCAGGGAAACTAAAGTTCCTGTTACGGCAGTTGTAACACCTAAAGATTGTTCGCGGTGCCATCCTGATGAAGCAAAGCAGTATGCTCGCAGCAAGCACGCAAATACAATTGAGATAATCTGGAAAATCGATCCATGGCTAAATAAAGGCATGAACAGCGATACTGAAAGAAATGCCGGTTGCTTCCATTGTCATGGCACTGTTCTTAAAACCAAAGACGGGGCCCTTGATCCGGAAACATGGCCTAATGTAGGGGTGGGTCGCGTGAATCTTGACTCAAGCATTGGAAGCTGTACCAGCTGCCACACACGCCATCGCTTTTCTGTTATGGAAGCAAGAAAACCCGAAGCTTGCGGACAATGCCATCTTGGTCCCGATCATCCCCAGATTGAGATTTTTATGGAATCAAAACACGGTGATATTTATACTGCTCATGGCGATGATTATAACTGGAATTCGGCACCCGGCACATGGACTCCCGGCGTTGATTTCAGAGGCCCAACCTGTGCATCATGTCATATCTCAGGTGCAGGCAAAGTTTTAACTTCACATGATGTTACCGAACGCTTGTCCTGGGAACTACAGGCACCCCTTACAGTTCGTCCCCAGGATTTTAAAGCATTTCCTGCAAAAACTAACTGGAAGATAGAAAGAGAAAAAATGAAAGAAACCTGTATCCAATGTCATGGCAACAAGTGGGTTGATGATCACTATTACAAACTGGACAAAGTAGTAAGTGAATACAATGAAGTATATTATAAACCTGCCAGAAAACTTTTGGATGAACTGTATGCTAAAAAACTTTTGGATGACAGCAGATATTTCGATGAAAGGCTTGAAGTTGAGTTTTATGAATTATGGCATCACGAAGGAAGAAGAGCAAGAATGGGAACAGCAATGATGGCCCCGGATTATTCGTGGTGGCACGGATTTTACGAATGCAAGAAAAGATTCAATAATTTCGAGGAAGAAGCAGACGAACTTTTAAATAGCGGCAAAAAAGCTTATAAGGCAATAAATTTCCCCAATGCCACCGGAAATAAGGTAAAACCAAAAGAGATTTTCCCGGACAAGTAATGTGATTTGGGTCTTATATAAATTGAACCCTTTTTCCCAACTAATTGGGAGAAGAACCCTATGTATTAAAAAGTAATATTTTTTAAAGATTTTATTATAGGCAGTGTTTTTTCTCTGTGTTCGGGAGGAATCATAAGTATTTTCAAAGGACGATTATTTACAATGTAAGACGGCAGGGTAATATTTCTACCTGCCAAAAGATTTTCACGAGTTTGTTCGGATTCAAGGAAAAGTAATATATCTGTCAGATTGCCTGTAAATCTGTCTTGGTCTATATGTTCGATTACCTGTAAAAAAATATTATTTACTGCCAATACAAAGTCGTCAATTATTGCACATTCGTTTTTTGCACAATCTTCCTTTGAAACAAAACATCTGCATGCAAAAGGTCTTACCGGATATACAGAACATGCATTATTTATCAACAAGGGGCATTTACCCATTGGCGTTTTAATTACTTCGGAAAAATCATCTTCTTCTTTGCAATTCTCTGCCAAGGCATTTATGGTTGTTTGGGGCCTAAACCTTTGCTTAGCTGAAGAAGCTTTTATTTTTTCAAACAAATGAGTTTTATCTTCCGATATAATATGCCGGATAATTTTATATCCTTCAACGCTTGTCATTATGACATCTCTGGTACAGCATGTGGAGCAATATTGCTTGCAGACAGTATCAATGCTTTCTATAAAATCATCGTAAATTTTATAAATTTTTTCAAGCGCTAAAAGTTTTGAATTTAGATTCATTTAATATTATTACTCCATTAGATCCCAAAGAGATCGCTATGCATTATCGGAATTGTATTTAAACGTCTTGACTTAAGTGAGTCCTACCGCTATTTTCTAAAAAGCAGACAATTTCAATTCATGCAAGTATTAATTTCAAAGTCCATACAAACTAGATGAACTCATAAAAATTCATTATTTGACTTTTCATAAAGGCATTAAAAACAACATGTTTATTTTTTATAATTTCATACAAGGTATGGTGGATAGATGAAGAGTCAAGTCTATTTTACGAATTTAAGAGCTAGTCACAAAGAAAACCTGTTGAAGAAGATTGAAAAGCTTCTTAATACCGCCGGGATTTCTGATGCTATCAATAAAAGAGACCTTGTTGCTGTAAAACTTCATTTTGGGGAAATGGGGAATACCGCCTATATACGCCCGGTTTATTTGAGAAAAATCGTAGAATTAATTAAAGCAAAAGGTGGCACTCCTTTTTTAACGGATGCAAATACGTTATACGCCGGAACCCGCAGCGATGCTCCTCATCATATAATAACAGCTATACAAAATGGCTTTGCATATTCTGTCATTGAAGCACCTATTGTAATTGCGGACGGATTGCGAGGAAAATCGGTAACATCTGTTATGATTAACCAGAAGCATTTCAAAGAGGTTTATATTGGTTCTGAAATTGTCCAAGCTGATTCACTTATTTCGGTTGCTCATTTCAAGGGCCACGAATTATCCGGGTTTGGAGGAACAATAAAAAATCTTGGTATGGGCTGTGCGTCCAGGAGAGGCAAAATGGCGCAACATTCAAAAATGGCCCCGGGTGTGAAGAAAAAAAAATGTATAGGTTGTGGAGAATGTATTGCTCATTGCTCACAGGAGGCAATTTCCCTTATTAACGATAAAGCTTCTATCGATTCGGCCAAATGTATAGGTTGTGGAGAATGTATTCTGATATGTATAAATGAAGCCATCCAGATCAAATGGAATGCGGTAATTCCGGTTTTTCTCGAAAAAATGGTTGAATACACAATGGGTGTATTAAAAAACAAGGCCGGAAAGTCTCTTTTTATCAATTTCATTACAGATATTTCTCCTGATTGCGATTGTGCTCCTTACAATGACACTGCGATTGTAAGGGATATCGGAATCGTTGCTTCAAATGATCCGGTTGCAATAGATCAGGCTTCGGTAGATCTGGTAAATAATGAATATTCTCTTCCGGGTTCTTGTATCAACTCAGTTCTTGGGCCTGGCGAAGATAAATTCAGGGCGGTTCATCCAAAAGTAGACTGGCCCTTACAACTTGATTATGCGCAAAAGTTAGGTTTAGGAACCCGTAGCTACAAAATTATAGAAGTATAAAAAAGTTTCAATTCTACAATTTGCGTACACACTCATAACAAAAAATTATATCAAGAAAAGGAATGAAATATTTTATGAAATTACAGGGTAATAGGGTAATATTGTTTTCAGGAATTATATTTTTTATTCTATTCTCAACATTTCTTGTTACCGGTTGTAGTGAAAATGCCGAGAAAAAAAATCCAGAAATTGCAAAAATAAATTTTCCTGAAAGTTTTACTTTTTTTGATCTGGGATCAAATACCATTTTATCTGAAACGGTAATAAATAAACTTTCAAAACAGCTTGGCTCTTATGCTGTTGAAAAAAAAGGAACTCTTGATATTTCTTTAAGCAACAAGATCTTTTTCAAAAAAACCTTTCCCAATCTTTATAATCTAAACATGAAATTAAATGATGAAAAGGGAGCAAGAGTTGAACATAATATCACAAACCTGATTTTCAGATACCCTCAGAATGAATACACACCTTTTGACAGTATTAAACTGGTTTTTTCAAACTACACAAAAAAACCCCTGCTTTTTTCTGTTACTTCAAAAAAAAAGGAAGGAGATATTGCTGATATTCTGAAACAAAAATATGGTGAACCTCTCATGGTCAACTGGGATGATGGAGAAAGCATGTCTTTAGCCTGGGAAATTAATAATGATTTTTTGATATTTTCTGCAATCTCAAGGGGTGGAAGCTTTAAATACACTATAATGATTTACTTCGCAAATAATATAAAACATCTCCTTACAATTGAAGAAAATGCAATTAAAAGAAAGGAAGATGAAAGAAAAAAAGCCGGACAAACTGCATTTTAATTTCACAATAAAATCAAACCTCAACTTAAAGAATTACTGGTGGCAAATTATGTATTCAAGCTGCAAAAAACTGGTTTTACTTCTTTGCGTTTTTTTTATTTCTTCAACTGTTTATGCCGAATCTTTAGAACAAGCCGATTTCTTCTTTCAAACAGATATTGCCGAAATACCCAGTGAAACTCTAACATTTTGCGGGGAACCCGTTCCTTTTGAACTTCAGGAAGTCAGAGAAAGATTTGAAAAAGAGATTCTTCTTTCATCCTGGGACAGACCGCAGGTTATGTTATGGCTAAAACGTTCAAGCAGATACTTTCCTTATATCGAAGAAATCCTTAAAGAAAACGGAATGCCGGATGATTTAAAATATATTGCTGTTGCAGAAAGTGCATTAAGACCAAATGTCAGGTCAAAACAGGGCGCTGTAGGGTACTGGCAGTTTATATCCAGTACAGGGAAAAGATACGGATTAGCCGTCAATCAGCAAAAAGATGAAAGACGTAATTTTTTCATATCAACCCAGGCAGCTATTACTTATTTAAAGGATCTTTATGGCATACTGGGATCATGGACTCTTGCGGCAGCTGCGTATAATATGGGAGAAGAGGGCCTTCTTGCCGAAATCCATGAACAGGAAAGAAATGATTTTTACAGGCTCTATCTTCCGGAAGAAACCCAAAGATACATTTTTCGGATTCTTTCAATAAAACTTATCATGGAAAATCCGGCTAAATACGGATTCAATATTAAAGACAAAGACTATTACCCGCCAATATCCTTTGATACTTTTATTATTGAATCTTCTTATAAAATCCCTTTAATGCTTATAGCAAAGGCAGCAAACACTACTTTTAAAACGATAAAGAATCTTAATCCGGAAATCAAAGGTCATTTTCTTGAAAAAGGCACTCATAACATAAATATCCCGAAAACCGGTTCGGAAGATTTTATAAGCTGTTATAATTTGATTTTGGAAAATTTTCTGTCTGAAAAGAATAATAATATATATATTGTGAAAAGAGGAGATACTCTTTATTCAATCGCCAGAAAGCATAATGTTCCTCTTTTGTCCATTGCTATCTGGAATAATCTAAATAAAGGACTTCATATAAAACAGGGAGATCGTCTTATAATTTACCCGAAAGAAACAATGCCTGATGAATAAACTAATCTGAATATTATATTATTACAGTTTGTTGTACAAAATATTATTTATCAGTGTTTTATATTGTTGAGAATTGCTTGAAAATACCGGAAAGCTTTGCTATTAGGTTTTAAACTTGTCTGAATAGCGAAAACTTTAATTTGAAACTGGCTTAGAATAAATAATTTAAGAACATTTTTGTTTTAGGAACAAATATTTCATAATAAAAACAATCAAGGGAGGAAGTTAATATGATGTTAGAAGGTAAATCGGCAATCGTAACAGGTGCCGGAAGAGGAGTAGGAAGAGGAATTGCTTTGGAATTTGCAAGAGAAGGCGCTGATGTCTTGGTAAATTATAGCAGCAGCGAAGCAGCGGCTAACGAAGTTGTGAAGGAAATAGAAAAAATGGGCCGTAAAGGCATTGCTGTTAAGGCTGATGTTTCCAAAGAAGAAGATGTAATCAATATGTTTAAAGCCGCCATCGATGGTTTCGGCAAGGTTGATATACTGGTAAACAATGCCGGCAATTCGGCTCCCGGAATGTTTCATAAGATGTCTACGGAAAAATGGGACAGCGTAGTGGATATTCATCTTAAGGGAACATTTTTATGCATGAGAGAAGCAGCCAAACACATGATAGAAAAACAACAGGGAACAATTCTTTGTGTTATTTCGGTAGCAGGTATTCAGGGTTCGGTAGGACAACCAAATTATGCGGCTTCTAAAGGCGGTGTTATTGGTCTGATTAAAAGCGGAGCAAAAGAGCTTGCACGTTATAATGTTACTGTCAATGCGGTAAGTTTAGGAATAGTATCTACCGATATGACATCTAAAATTTTATCAGATCCTAAATTCAGGGAAGCCACACTTGCAAGAGCATTGCTGAAAAGACCTATGGAACCGGAAGAAGTTGGTAAAGTTTTTTCATTTTTGGCATCGGATGCCGCCAAGATAATTCAGGGGCAGGTTATTGCAGTTGATGGAGGCATAGCAGGCTTAGGTTAATTTCTTACAGATAAAGACAATATATATCCCTAAGCAAAAAGTCGTTTTAGACTTTTTGCTTAGGGATTAATTTTTATGGGGTAACAAGCTTTTTCCATTTTACAATCATCTATTATAGCAAATGTCATAAATCAAGTTCCTGCTTTCTTATCGATTATGGTTTTGCTTACAACCAATTCCTTTCGATAATCCAACATATCAGCTAAAAATTCCAATTTTCACGTATTCAACAGTTCAATAAAAATTATGTCTGAAATATGTCGCATAATTTTATATGTTTTTTCATATAAAATAAACAATTCTTGATATAAAATAAAATATGCCGGATACTAAGTATTCAAATATGATGGCTTTGTAGCCAATGTATTCTATAACTTACTTAATCCAGGTAATTTGCCGTTAAAATTCTAACTTTTTTCAACTCTATTATGTTTAAAAAAATACTAAACAATAAATTCTGGACCGGATTTCCTTCATGGTTATTAATAGGTGCTTTTGCAGTACTTCTTCCTATTTTTGCTTTCACGACGGCTCAAAATATACAACGCTGGAATACCTACAATAATCGTCTTTTACTTGAAAAAGGCACATCGCTTATACGTTCTTTCGAAGCAGGCACAAGAACCGGAATAATGGGAGATTACATAGGAAGTTTTCATCTTCATAATCTTTTGACCGAAATAGCAATACAACCTTATGTATCATATATTCTTATTACAGACACCGAAAAAACGATCGTTGCCCATGATAACCCCGATTATGAAGGGGAACTTTATAAAACCCATATTGATCTCAAGAAGGCTTATCTGACAGATGATATACAGTGGCATATTATTAAAACGCCAGACAATGAAAAGATATTTGAAGTATATAAAAGATTTAATCCGGCAGGTGAGTTTTTCAGTAAAGAGATGATACGTAAATTATTTGATCCCAGGTATGACATAAAAAATCCCAGGCAGGCGGAACTCATAATATTTGTCGGTCTTGATATGACTGCTGTTGAACAGGCAAGAAAGGCTGATACAAGGCATTATATATTTATGGGTATAGTATTGCTGCTTGTGGGCTTTGCCGGTGTTGCCCTGCTTTTTATGACTCAAAACTATAAAAATACCAAAGCCTCCTTAACGAGAGAAATCGCAAGAAGCCAGCGCCTTGCATCTATTGGAAGTCTTGCTGCAGGAGTAGCGCATGAAATAAGAAATCCATTGAGTTCCATTAAAGGTCTTGCAACCTATTTTATGGAACGAAATGAAGAAGAGGAAGATAAAAACGTTGCGAAAATTATGATCAGCGAAGTAGACAGGCTTAACAAAGTTGTAAGTCAATTGGTAGAACTTGCAAGACCGGTAACCATATCAAAGCAACGCACCCAGCTTAAATCCGTAATAGAAAATTCAATGAAACTTCTTGAAAGAGAAGCATTGGAAAAAAACATACGCATTGCATTAAATATTTCTTCAGCAAGAATTGAAATAGCAATTGATAAAGACAGAATAACACAGGTTTTATTAAATCTTTTTATCAATGCAATTGAGTCAATGGAAAAAGGCGGCAAGCTCACTATCGATGTTTTAGAAAAAGATAAAGGAGTCCTTATTAAAGTTTCGGATACAGGATCAGGTATTGACAAAGATGATCTTGCTCAAATTTTTGACCCGTATTTTACAACAAAATCAGGCGGAACAGGACTTGGGCTTGCGATAGTTTATAACATAATAGAGGCTCATGACGGTAAAATTACAGTGCAAAGTCTTTCCGGGAAAGAAACGGTATTTACGATTTTCCTGCCTGGAACAAAGTAGAAATATGATTTTAAGGGATTAAAAAACATGAAACAAAAAAACACAATTCTTGTTGTAGATGATGATATGGCACACCGTACCATGCTGTCCAAGCTTATCGGCAGTTGGGGCTACGAAATGACCGAAGCAGATGATGGCATAGCGGCGATTGAGGCAGTAAAGATAAAGCCTTATGATCTTATTCTAATGGATGTAAGAATGATAAAACTGTCAGGTATTGAAGCGCTTAAAGAGATTAAAGTACTAAACCCTGCAATTCCGGTAATAATAATGACCGCTTACTCATCTGTAGAATCGGCCGTTAAGGCCATCAAATATGGCGCTTATGATTATCTTACAAAACCGCTCGACTTTGACAAGTTAAAACTGACTATAGCAAGAGCTATGGAGCATATTCATCTTAAGGAGGAAAACCGTCTTCTTAAAGAAAATCTCGGAATGCGTTTTGACAGGCAGAATATAATAGGGCAAAGTCTGGCTATCACAAAATTATTCGATACCATTTCCCTGGTTGCTCCATCTGAAGCTACTGTGCTTATTACAGGGGAATCCGGAACAGGGAAAGAATTGATTGCTGGTGCTACCCATTTTAACAGTGCAAGAGTAAAAGGTCCTTTTGTTAAAATCAACTGTGCTGCAATTCCTGAAACTCTTCTCGAATCTGAATTATTCGGCCATGAAAAAGGAGCATTTACAGGAGCAGACAGAAAAAAAGACGGGAGGTTTCTTCAAGCAACAGGAGGCAGCATTTTTCTTGATGAAATCACTGAAATGCCGCTTACAATGCAGGTCAAACTCCTGCGGGTGCTTCAGGAAAGGGAGATAACCAGAGTCGGGGGAAATGATGTCATAAAAGTGGATGTAAGAATAATTGTCGCATCAAACAAAGATATTCAGGAAATGGTTGCTTCAGGAGCTTTTCGTGAAGATCTTTACTACAGGTTAAATGTGGTTAATATTGTGGTTCCTCCTTTAAGGGAGAGAAAAGAAGATATTTCTCTTCTTGCTGCACATTTTCTTGAAATGTTTTCAGAAAGAAACCATAAAAATATAAAAGGGTATACTCCGGCAGCTATGGATGGAATTATAAAATATGACTGGCCTGGAAATGTACGGGAACTAATGAATGCTATTGAAAGAGCTGTTGTGCTTGCACGTTTAGATTACCTGGATGTAAATGATTTTGAAGCAATTCAGGTTGAATCCGGAAAAAGTGAATTAACACAACCTTTTGATACCTGCGATATGCCTCTTGAAGAAATTGAAAAAGCATCTATACTAAAAACACTGGAGTCTTCGAAAGAAAATAAAAGTGAAGCAGCCAGAAGACTTGGTATAACAAGAAGAACTCTACATAAGAAATTAAAAAAATACGGTGTGATGCCATAAAGACCTGGAGGTATTGATGATTAACCAGGATAAAACACGGACAATAAGATGTACGAAATGCAGCGCTAAAAACAGAGTCCCGTTGGATAAAGCCGGAGCTATTGCAAAATGCGGAAAATGTTCTTCCCCGCTTGACACAAGTGATCTTACGAACAGAAAGCCAGTAATTGTAACGGACAGTGATTTTGGAACAAAAGTTTTAAAATCACCCATTCCGGTTCTGCTTGATTGCTGGGCTCCCTGGTGCGGGCCATGCAAAATGATAGGGCCTGTTATGGAAGAACTTGCTACTCAATACTCCGGCAAAATAAGAGTATGTAAGCTTAATGTGGATGAAAACCCGGCAACGTCTTCAAGATTTCAGATATCAAGCATTCCTTCAATGCTGATATTTGATAAAGGAGAACTGAAAGATACAATCGTGGGAGCAGTTCCGAAACAACAGATAGTTGGTAAAATATCGCCTTTTATTTTATAGAAAAAATTTGCAATGATTCCCTTTTTATTGTTCTTTCTAAAAAGCATTGAAGCTTTGCTGAGAAAAACATGCACTATAGAGCTACTTTCAAAACGTTTCAGTTTGGTCAAGGTCAAGGCGGGGGAAAATTTTAACCGCAGGAATACATGGAGTATTTCGAGGATTATAATTTTCACCCAACGCAGAGATCGGCCAAAATGGGACGTTTTGAAACTGGCTCTATAAGTATGATTAACCATAACAAGCAGTCTAAAAGCATCAATGACAGATTTACTTCCACCGGCGCTTGCCATAAAAGACAGGGAGCGTAATCAATATGAAAAAGTGTCCCGAATGTGGTTTAACTATATCGGAAAAAGATAAAACTCAATGTTCTTCTTGTGGATATGTTTTTACGAAACCCACCTCAAAAAAGCGCCTCTTTCTGACAATAATAATAGTACTTGCAACCTCGATAATATTGCTTGCCTATCTGGCAAACCAAACCAGGCTCTCGTATTGGGTTTATAATATAACAAGTAATATAAAAAACCTGACACAAATAAGCGGAACCCAATATACAATTCCGACAGCCAAACAAAAAGATATCTATCATGAATTTCTTGATCGCTATACAGTAAGGCCTGATACCAGATTTATCAATTCGTTTAAGATTTTAGCCAAACTTTATGGGAAGTATCGGAACCTTTCTGAGAATGATCCGGCATTTAGTATCGGCAATGTCATACATGATGGTAAAATGGCTTCGATCCCCGTCATCAAAGACGAAAATGTTGTAACTACTATTGCATTGACTGCGGATATGACTTTTGCTGATGTCCTTCAAACGCTGGATCAGTGTTTGAGCAAAATAGATGAAGGGAACTTACGGGTAACAGCAAATCCTCAAAGAGGGATATATTGGATGAGTGAATATGAAGCTGCTATCAGTAATTTTCACAGGATTGACCCTCGGCGTATTATCGAAGGCCTGTCGGATATAGAAAGATTATGGCAAAAGGAAGGGCCTGATTCAAGACTACTTCTTGCAGCAGCAAAGGGGTATGCTTTGCTTTATATGAGTTTATATCCGGATCGTATGCAATATGCCGATGATTTTGCCTCGTATTCGCTTGGATTTTTGGCACTGGCCAGGCATGTTGATCCCGGCATTTCTTCTTTTCGTGAGGAAGCGCTTATAGCTATGAATATGGGTTATACCGCTCATGCAGATCGTTTACTGAAAAGCAGTTTCGACAAACCTGACGAACCGACAGACAAGATTATTGACGCTTATATGAAAAAAGATTTTAAAGTTTTACAGGATCTTCAGGGTGATGGCTCAAATGTGTTATCGTATTATTTGCTGGCGCGCCTTTACCGTGAAAGCGGTTTATACAGAGAAGCCGAAGAGATGACGAAGGGATTGCTTAAAAGAATTCCTGACCATTATCCTACTATTATGGAAGCAATTTATTCATCGGATTTGAGTGTTGCCAAGATACTGACCATATTATATCCTCTTGATATCCTGGCTGATATGGAGCAAAAGGTATCACCCGGCACTTTGAAAATCCGCAAAAAATGGAGTGAACGGATAAATGCCTTTGCGGGTGATCCATCAACAGGGAGCAGTACTTCCATTCAACAATTTGAAAACCTTTTATCGAATTGGCATTTGCCTGACGGCAATGAGGGGTACGGTTTTTTTATTAATGAGCAGCAAATCAAAAATATATATAAGTCGCTTTATTCCGGTGCAGTGTATTTGAGGTTTAAAATTCTTTTAAATAGATGGAATACTGTTGATAAGGCCGAAAACTATGTCAGGGCTATATCTGAAGGTGATGAAACATCTCTTGTGGCAATGATTATGCTGGCAGAAGCAAATAATGAATTAGGCAACTTTGAGCAGGTAAAATCGATTTGTGAAAAAATTGTTAATCATCCTGAAACCAGCGCATCACTCGCAATGAAGGCATATCTTTGTGTCGATGATTATCAGGTAAAATTGAAATTTGCTCCAGCCATTTTCAAAAAACTTGATGGCAGGCCTGTTAATCTTACCCGCATGGGGCGTGTCTTTCAACAGATATACAATTATGACATGGCCGGGGATTTTTATTCTCTTGCCCTTAAAAAAGACCCGTTTTATTTTTCCAACTATCAGTCTCTTGCAAAAGTTGCGGGTACTCATGTTCCCATTACTTGCAATCTGGAAAACTTTTCTTATAATTTTTTATTTTTAGAAAAGGCCGGAGATTATTTAGCCCGGCACGAAGAACCTGTTTATAAAATCAAGGCTTTGGATTGTTATGACAAAGCGCTTAAATTGGCACCCTCAAGAAATCGTCTATGGAAACAAAAAGCCAAGATTTTACAAAATCTTAAAAGATACGAAGAATCCGCAGAGGTTTTAAAAAAATGGCTTAAAAAATACGGCAGAAATGACCTGGTTACAACTATTTATAAATCGAAACTGGCAAACATATATCTGGATATGGGTAAACCAAAGATAGCGTTTAAAGTACTTTCCGATGAAATAGATTCCTATCAGGGCGGTTTTATGATGAGTCTTGCAAGAACATATGAAGATCTGAAAAAACCTGAGGAAGCCGAAAAAATTTATCATAAAGCCCTGACGCGATATCCGACTGGAAGTCATATACTTTCAGGTGCTGCAGCATTTATGTGGCGTTTTGGCCGGGACAAAGAGGCCGCAGAATATATAGAGAAAGGACGTTTATTAAACGGTAAGTTTTCAAGGTGGTACTTTGACGACTATATGAAAATCTTTTCCCAGGCAACTGAAGAAAGAATCATGAAGGCATTTGATCACATTGCCGCAGGAGCAGGAGTATGGGAGATAAGTTCACTTGCCTTTTATTTTGAAAAAGTAAAAAGGCCTGAAATTGCATACTGGCTTTTAACAAAAGTTAAGGCAGCAACCCGAATGCAGCAACTTGAAAATACTGTTAATATTTATAAAGTATTACGTAAGTGGAAAGGAGTTGATCAAGCCGGAAAATTTTTAGCGCCGAATTTAACTCCTCAATCAATGGGCCCCTTGTCTATGATCTTGTTTAAAGAAGGACAATTCGATCTGATTTTGACCGAACTAAAGAATCCGAATGATTATCAAGAAGACTTCAGAGAATTTATGTGGTTAATGAAGCTGATGGCTTGGCAGGCGTGCAATCAGCCTGAACAAGATCTTCCAGAATTTACCCGCCATTATGAAAACAACTCACCTGACTACTACCATTCAATAGGTAAATACATGATGGGTTTAATATCGCGTTCTGATCTTTTGCGGCTTATCAAGAGCCCTAAACAGCGTTGTGAGTTTTTATATTATATCGGATTTTCAGAGCGAATGAAGGGTAATTTCAGAGAGGCGGCCAACTGGTACCAGATATGTTTGGAAACCGGGCTTTCTAATAACGGGGAATATCACTGGGCATCGGATGAGTTGTTCTGGTGGGCACATATGGGAACAACAAACAGGCATAAAAAAGTATCCGATGATATCAGTGCTTATTTGAACCGATTATTATAGTATATTTTATGCTCATACTATTACAAGTAGTATTCTGACAATCGCTATGTATTATCTATTACTTCGCGAACCTTTGCGGCCAGAGTATTTAATGAAAACGGTTTCTGAATGAAATTTACACCTTCGTCCAGTACACTATGATGAGTGATTATGTCGCTTGTGTAACCGGAGGTAAATAAGCACTTGATGTCAGGATGAATAGACATTATCTTTCTTGCCAAATCAGGCCCATTCATACTTGGCAGAACGACATCGGTTATAATCAGGTTGATTATGGCGGAGTCGGCCTCAGCTATCCTAATGGCATCTTGCGGTGTCGAAGCAGCCAGAACCTTATATCCTAATATCTCGAGTATTTCCTTTCCCATATCCAGCAACGCGGACTCATCTTCCACTAATAAGACGGTTTCGTTGCCCTGCAATGCGGGAGCTGTTTTTTGTTTCTTTTTTGTCTGCATGATATGGGCAGCTTGCCGGGGAAGATAAATTTTGAAAGTCGAACCCTGACCCGGTTCGCTATAAACATTGATAAAGCCGTTATTTTGCTTAACAATACCATATGCCGTGGCCAATCCAAGGCCGGTACCTTTACCTTTTGCTTTGGTAGTAAAGAATGGTTCAAACAAATTACTTAAAATCTTTTTATCCATGCCGCTGCCGTTATCACTTACCGTCAGAAGCACAAACTCACCCGGAACAAAGCCGGCATGCTCATTGCAATAGGCTTTATCTATAGTAATATTTTCTGTACTTATGGTAATTTTTCCGACACCCGGAATTGAGTCACGGGCATTAACGCAAAGGTTAGCCAATATTTGATCTATCTGGGATGGATCCATCTTGACCGGCCAAATTCCTGTATCCGGCAGCCATGCAAGATCGATATCCTCGCCGATCAATCGCCGCAGCATTTTGAGCATACCTTCCACTGTCTCATTCAAATCCAGAATCCTGGGGGTAATAGTCTGCTTGCGTGCAAAAGCCAGAAGCTGTCTGGTCAGGTTGGCGGAGCGTTGGGCGGCTGTTTGTATTTCCTTCAAATTGTCAAAGAATGGATGAGAAATATCCAGCTTCTCCAGACACAGATCCGCATGGCCTATAATAACACCTATCATATTGTTGAAGTCGTGTGCTACACCACCAGCCAAACGCCCTATGGCATCCATCTTCTGAGCTTGACGTAGCTGCGCTTCCAACTTTTTATGATCCGTAATGTCCTCAGCTATAATTAACAGATATTGCGGGGTTCCGGTTTTATCCAAAAGCGGGATTTTTTTTGTATGCAATATCCGTTTTTCATTATCTTTATTTCTAAACATAACTTCCGGTATATCGACAAGCTTTTTATTGCGAAGCACGTCGTAGTCATTTGCAGTAACAGCGTCAGCTATTTCCTTCGGCAATAAGTCATAATTGGTTTTACCTATCACTTCTTTATTCGGACGTCCGGCAAAATGCTCACTAGCCTTGTTTCTTCTTAAATATCTCAAATCATAGGCATCTTTTACTATTACTATGTATGGAATATTTTCCAATATATTACTAAGAAATTCTTCACTCTTTACAAGATTGCGATAGGTCAGCAGGCTGGTAAGTGCATCGGTTAGGCGTCTTCCGATTTCCTGAAAAAGTTTTTCCTCTTCGGGTGTCCAGACTCTTGCATGAGAACACTGCTGTATGCCGAACAGCCAGGGTTTACCAACTTTCGGGTAAAGAGCGTTCATCATAAAACTTTTTAATCCGAAACCTTCCAGCACCAAAGACGATTCCGGGCAAGTGCTCCCGGGGCCTAATCTAAAGGGACCGTTGGAATCCAGGGTAGTACGAAGAATCTTTGCGATATCGGTATCCATAGGTATCATTATTCCCGGCGTTGATATCCTGGGATATTCAGGTTTATTGCTGATCATTGGTGCTTCCCATGATTCGGCTTCGGGATCGCATGGATACTGTAGAATTGCCCGGTCGCAATCAAATACAGACAGCATAATATCGAGCACACCGCTTATCATACTGTTGGGGTCCTGTGCCACTTGTATTGCCCGATTAATTTTATCCATGCTTTCAAAAAACTTCAGACTGGCCAATCGCTCAAGCTCGGCTTGCTTGCGCTCGGTAATATCACGGGCAAAGGTACAATGATATTTTCTGTCCCCGACCGGGATATCATTAATTGCAATTTCTACCGGAAAAACACTCCCGTCTTTTCTTTTATGAATTGATTCCGAAATAAAATATTTGTTTTCTTTAAACTCTTTCCGAAAAGCCGACAAAAGTTCTTCAGAATAATTAGGGTCGATATCGGCTATGGACATGGTAAGCAGTTCTTCACGGGAATAGCCCAGTGCCTTGCATGCAGAATCATTTACATACAGAATTTGCATATCTGAATCTATCCAGTATGCTGCGTCCATAGCATTATGGATGGTGAACTGTGCAAGATGCAATAAAGCATCATTTCCTCGTTGCAATTCATCTGTCTGGTGGACCGGAGGATTTATGGTTTTAAATTCATGACGGGTACTGCATTCATACTTACGTAGAGTTTCTTCCAACTCTAAGACACGATACTGTAAAACTTCAATCCGGCGGAGTTCTTCAGCTTTATCGGCTGTCATCGCCATAATTATTACTCCCGTGCAGTTAAGTTATATCTATCTAATATAAGTAATTATGCTAAGTTATGTATCATTATCTGGTTACATAAAAAGAACGCAAATATTTTATTGATTAATATGCCATATTTTTTAGTTATACTCAAGAGTTAAACCAAGAAATATGGGAGCGCAGAGATGTTGAAAGAGTATAAAACCAGACAAACTGTTATAATCAGAATCCCAGAAACCCTGCCAGATATTTCAATGCCGTAAGCGTAATTATACCCGCAAGCATCCATTTGATAACTTTAGCCGGAACAAATTTCTGGCAGCGGGCACCAAGATATATTCCGGCCATTCCTCCCAGCCCGAATAAAATTCCCAAAAACCAATCCGGAGCAACGGATATATTGGGATAAAACGGTGCAATAGCCTGATAGAAAGCAACGCCTGCTATTGAGGTGACAAATGTACCCATAAGTGCTGCCCCGGCTATGGTGTAAACCGGCAATCCGAAATATGTTACTAAAAAGGGTGCAATAATTGCTCCGCCGCCGATTCCGTATATTCCACCTACTATGCCAACGACAAAGCTTAAAATAAATATCCCCCAGAAGGATACATCAAACTGTTCGCCGTAAAATTTATACCCCAATCGTTTTAAATTAAAATGCGTAACCTTTACAGCCGGAATTGCTTCACAGCCTGACTTGTCAGATTGTGCGGCCTCTAATAGATGATTGCGAACCATATCCTGAAAACGGTTTTCGCTCAAGGTCTTGTCTGCACCTTTAGCGTTTTTTGATAAAAGATCGCGTATCAACCTTGCACCAATGTACAACAAAACAAAAGCCGCAAACAGCTTGAAATTCTTCGGATCAGGAAGATATGCAACCCGCACAACAGCGCCGATAAATACCCCTGGAAGAGTGCCGACCACTATAACCCATGCAAGCGGCCACACCATTCTTCCTTCCTTGCAATAACGATAGATTCCGCTTGGAATAGCTACGATATTAAACAACTGATTGGTTGCGCTTACCGATGGATTTGAATAGCCTAAAACGGAAACCTGAAAAGGAAGCAGCAAAAAAGCACCGGACACACCACCCATAGAAGTGAAAAATGAGATAACAAAAGCTACAAGCGGTGGAACCCATAAAGAAACTTCAATACCTGCTGTTTGGAAAAACATTGCATAATTCCTGTTGCAACATTAAGGTTTTAGATTAGATAATAATAAATTTTTTACTTATCGTATAAGCAGGCTTTATATGTGTCAAGCCAATTTACGCTGTGTTTCCGGCTATATTCATATATTGTTGAATATTTTCGTCCAACCTTATATCTTGCAAGCATCTTTTTTTTATTGTAGGAATCAGTAAATAAAATAATTTTCTAGATGGTAAATAAATTATGTGGCGGTTTATAAACTAACTCGTAAAGGTTAAACATATCATATGAAATTAAGAGCAATAATTATAAGCTTTGCCATTATATTCTGTCTGACCTGTTTTTTTTCTTATGCTAAAGTAAAAGAAGATTCATTAACAGCCAATCAGATTATGGTAAAGCTGGAAAAAAAATATTCAGTTCCCGGTTTTGTTGCTAAGTTTATCCAGATGTCAACATTAAAGGCTATGGGAATATCAGATGTCGCAGAAGGCCGGATACTGGTTAAGCGTCCCGGTATGATGAGATGGGAATACGAGAAACCCGATAAACAGACTGTTGTTACAGACGGAGAAAGCATCTGGATTTACAGACCGGATGACAACCAGGTTATGGTAGGCAAAGCTCCGGAATTTTTTGGTGCAGGTAAGGGAGCAAGTTTTTTATCGGATATAAGTATTATCCGGCATAATTTTTCGGTTACAATAAAAAATGACAACGATAAATATTTTGCATTAAAATTAATACCCAATGAAAAAAGGGTCGAGTTAGCTTATGTACATCTTTATATTTTAAAAACAACTTTTGAAATTGCAAAAATCGGAATTTATAATTTATATGATGATGAAACCGAAATCGAACTTATTGATTCAAAGTTTGTTGACAACCCGGATTCGGTTTTTAGTTTTAAGATACCTAAAGGTACTGAAGTCCTGAAAATGGGTGAGTAATTGGAGGATTTAAATGAAAGATAAAGTCAGGAGTCTTTTGAAACAAAGAAAGGCGATTATGCTTGCACATAATTATGAGCCGCCTGAAATACAGGATGTGGCCGACCTTTGCGGAGACTCTCTTGAGCTGAGTATAAAGGCATCACAAACCGATGCTAAGGTTATTGTGTTTTGCGGGGTTCATTTTATGGCTGAAACAGCCTCTATAATGTCGCCTGAAAAAATAGTTTTACTTCCCGGAAAAGATGCAGGCTGTCCTATGGCTGATATGGTAACACCCGAAGCACTTGCAAATAAGCTTAAAGAAATTCCTTCCATGCCGGTTGTTACATATGTGAACTCAACTGCGGCAGTGAAGGCGCTTTCTACCATATGCTGTACATCTGCTAATGTAGTAGGTATTGTTAACAGCCTTGACGCTGATGAGATCTTAATGGTGCCGGACAGAAATCTTGCAAAATATGCAGCTTTGCATACAAAAAAGAAATTACATCTTTGGGAAGGATATTGCCCTATACATGACAGCCTTACAGCAGAAAAAGTGCTAAAAGCAAAAAGCAAGCATCC
The DNA here is from genome assembly GCA_018817425.1 of Pseudomonadota bacterium. NCBI lineage: Bacteria > Pseudomonadati > Pseudomonadota > Pseudomonadota bacterium. Next base: position 13,639 of record JAHITX010000099.1, on the reverse strand, counting down.
TGAAGCACTTTTTATGGCTCATCCCGAATGCCGCATGGAAGTTCTTGAACTTGCAGATCTTATTTTAAGCACATCCGGAATGATAAAATATGCAGCAGAATCTGAAAACAAGACTTTTATTATAGGCACTGAAATAGGAATACTTCATCCAATGAAAAAAGCCTGCCCGGATAAAATATTTTATCCTGTTTCAGAGGATATGGAATGCAAAGATATGAAGAAAATAACTTTGGAAGATGTAGCAAGAAGCCTGGAATTTATGGAAGGGGAAGTAAAGGTTCCTGAAGATATCAGGATAAAGGCAAAAGAAGCTGTAAGTAAGATGATAGAGTTTTCACTAGGATAAAAAACAGGATCACCTCCATAAGAGTTGGTAATCCTATTAGGATTCCAGGGTTCCAGGATTCAAGGATTCAAGTGAAATGCATATACAGAGTCTCACACTATGGATAACGGACTGAGAGCATCGTTTCGGGGCATTCCGACCCAGAGAGCATAGGAATGAGAAGATAAACACTTGAACCCTCGACCCCTCGACCCCTCGAATCCTCGACCCCTTTTTCAAAATAGCCGCAAATAATCAGGGGAGCAATCACTATGGAAGAATTAATTAACCGTGCAGCCTATTTAATACATAACTCAAAAAAAATAGTAGTTTTCACTGGTGCAGGAGTAAGCACGGAATCCGGAATTCCGGATTTTCGAAGCCCAGGTGGAATTTGGGATAAATTTGAACCTGTATATTTTCAGGATTTTGTTGAAAGTGAAGAAGCCCGTGAGAAATACTGGTTAAGAAGTAAAGTAATTTATCCGCTTATAAGCAGCGCCAAACCTAATCTTACCCATCTGTCTTTGTTTGAACTTGAGAAAATGGGAAAGCTTGATTGCATAGTTACTCAAAACATAGACCGTTTGCATCACAAAGCAGGCAACTCCGATGAAAAAATCATTGAGATCCACGGCACCAATGCTTTTGCAATCTGCTTGAAATGCAAAAAGATTTATCCCAGAAACGAGATTCAGCAACAATTGGAAGCAGATGAGTCTATCAAAGTACCCCATTGTATTGATTGTAACGGATTTTTAAAAGACGCCACTATTTCTTTCGGCCAATCTATGCCGGAAAGAGAACTGGCTGAATCTAACCGCAGGGCAGAATCCTGTGATTTAATGTTAACACTCGGTTCTTCTTTAGTAGTATATCCCGCAGCCTATCTGCCTCAGTATGCTTCTCAGGCCGGAGCTAAGCTGATTATCATTAATATGACCGAAACTTCGATGGACAGGCTTGCCGATGTAGTAATTCATGCAAAAACCGGTGAAACTCTTAATCGTATAGTAGAAGAAGTCAAGATGAGACTGTAGCATAATTACCACAGGCTTTTGCATACTTATCCAGTATTTCCTCAATTCTGCCATAAACCAAACGACTCGGGATACATTGAATACGCCCTTCTCTTACTGCTTCATACAAAGTGGGCATGTATTGACTAAGAAGTGGCAATGGAATCCCATATTTTGTCAGATTTTCAAACAAACGCTCTATAGCCTCCGAACATCTGTGGTCTGACCAGTAATATCGGATACGGTCACTAAAGCCGTAGGCTGAAATATATCGCAAGTATGCTTTATCACCTTGGTAGTGCTCCTGCCAGTGCTTACTGTCTGCATCCATAAGTTCTTGCATCAGTTCGGGAAGTCTGGAAAGGGTTACTCCCCGTCTTTCTGCCAGCCATTCCCGCTCGATGTATGCCAAAGCATAAAGTGCTTCTCGTGTGGTAAATGTAAGCCACGGGCCTACCTTAAGGATTGCGAAGTGATCATAAATCATATTGGAAAGTGATGGCAGGGTCTGAAAATCGGTGGAATGGGCTTCAAAAACCATATTTGCCTCACCCTCTATTAACAACTTAAGATCTTTTGTTTTCTTGCTGTCATAGTCACACACTGTTTCCGGGCCAAATGATGTGCCAGTCTCCACAACAAGTGCTACACAACGATCCCAGGCAGATTCAAGCCCTCTTTTAACAAAGGCCCGGTGCATAATGCTTATCGTCTCTTCAACATCCCTGGCAAATGATACACGTATCTCATCACTTCCGCTTTCAAGCATTCCGCCAGGTGTTGGTACTTCAGCACCCACAACATACACGAGTTGAGCTTTGTTTCCCGTATGTGCTTTTGCGGCTTGCTCGGCGATTTCGCAAAGAGATGCCGTTCGATCCGCTATCGTTGTTATAGAAAGGTGTGTGCGACCGTTTTGCATATCATCTTGACAAGGCATACTTGGATCCAAATGCAACTTTTGGTAACCCGCATAAACGCAATTACGAATCAGATCCTTAGCTTTTGCCATAGCCACATCTGAATTCTCGAAACGCCAGGCGTCTGGTCCCAAGTGATCACCACCTAAAACAACCTGATCACCATCAAGTCGCATCGCTTCAGAAATGCTTCTAACGTATTTAGCAAATTGCTCCGGCTGCATACCGGCATAACCACCATACTGATTTACTTGTCGCCCCGTGGATTCTATGCACACTAAACGATTCCGTTTTCGGGCATATTCCATTGCAGCACTGACAACAAAATTATTAGCCGAACATATTGAAGTGATCCCTACCGGATCGCCTTGTTTATGTGCTGCCAAAAGTTTTAGCAGATAATCTGTCATTTCAACTTACTATCTTATCATTTAATACTGCATCTTTTAAAATAAAAAGTAATATTGCCAAGGCCGGTTTCATGAGTACCTACCAGCATGTCCCTAAAAGTTGGTTCCCCGTTTACCCATTTACCCAATATACAAGATTTCCTTTTATTACTTCCTTCACAATACCAAGCTCTCCTTGCAACAATTAATTTGCCTGCTTTCTGATTGAAGCAAGTGTACTGTATTTTGCCTAAAAAGCCTGTGTCAAATGAAACAAATCCATTGTCCGACGGAAAGTTATCGGGAAGAATACAGTTGGCCACCGGGTATCCCGGATCTTTAACTCGCGGCGGAATAATTTCACCAGCCTTCATTCTTTGCTCGGCCTGTTCTCTTAGCATAGCCTTTTCTGCAACAATTTTCTTCATAACAGCACTATGCTTTGTTTCGGCATAGGCTATTTGCTTAGTACCTGGAGTACAATTATAAATGAATACCAGGAGAATCGGCAAGGCTATGGATATAAAAATAATCATTTTATACCTATGGATTTTTTGTTTCACAACTTCCTCTATTTATACTGCTAAGATATTTTTCTTATTACAATCGTTAAAAGTAAACAAAATATTTGCTTGCAAAATTAATCAGTGCGCAGATTCGCAATAAAACATTATAAGGTAATGTTATCGGAAAGCAAACATTACAGGCAATATGACCCCTATAAAAACTGACCAGGTCGAATAAATTGGCAAATAATTTGCAACAACCTTTTTTAGTTTGTCCGGAGAATCTGAATTTTTATATTGATGTATATATGCTTTAAGAATTAACACAAGGTGTATAAAAATTAAAATATTTGATCCTGTTACAGCTACACGATTGGGCGTGATCCCATACTCTGAAAGTCGAAATAAAATTGCAGAAAGCGCAACAGTGTTTATCAGCAATGTAACTGATACAAGAGATATATTAACTTTATCCACCACTCTCGAAGTCTCCGGCTTGCTTTTTCCGGATATTGAAAAAACAGTAATCGCCAAAACAATAACTAACAGACCATTAAACGATATAAAAAAATCACGATCCGCATACGGGCTTTTACCCTGGTACAATATGGCCAAAAGGTAAACAAATACAGTAATTAATAAAAGAGGTGAAAATACATTAGAGATTAATATTGCGATCTTGCTGACTCTTTTCAATGCCGAGTCATATAAAAAGGTAGCAACTATAGGAATGGCTACCAAACCAAAAACAACGATATGACTGATATACCATTCCCGGATTGACAGTCCGATCAAACCAAACAAGCCGAATGTCAACAGGGTTAAAACTATACCTCCAATAAGTATAAGAATTGAATATATTATTACTTCACCCACATAACGAACATAAAGCAATCTTGCGTCCGGCTTTGTCCAGTCATCGGCCATAAAGGCCAGAGCTAACAATGAGCCTAATACTAACGGCATATGAATCTGGGACATTATTATAGAAGGAGACATCGGGTTATCAGGTAGCAGCAACAGTACTGCTGTACACAGCAAAAGCCCTACGATAATTATACTTTTAATTTTAAAAGAGTTGATTACAGGCAGAAAGTAACAAATAAGAGCACATATAACAATCAATGGTGCGAATCGGGGGTAAAACCATTTTTCTGTTATTGGTAAAAAGGCCGGTAGTTTCATCAAAAAACCGGATGCCAGAGATAGAATAACAACAATGAAAAGAGGTACCTTAGTTTCCGGAATAAATGAAAGCCTGGTAAAATTAATACGGGCATTCCAAACTTTTAATGTCTCTGATTCAGGGTGCTTTATTATAGCTTCGTTAAGCCAGTTACGAAATTGCTCCGGCTTGTTACGGTAAAGCAATTCGAGCTTCTCCGGACTTCCCATCAATTCTAAAAGTTCGTTGTTGCTCATATTTGATGCCCCGCCTCTCATAGACCTTCAATCAGTTTGTAATATTCCTTTAAAGTTTGAATGGATTCCATAGTCATTTGGAATAAAACCCAACTGAAAACAATAATTGCTATTGTAAGTATGATCTTCCATGATAAAGTCGTTTGCGGACGCCACCAGATAAGAGGCAGTGCCAGAGGCCCAACACTACAGACTGCAATTATAATAAAGGATTTTCGAAAATACCATGGAAGCTTTTCCTCTGTTGATCGTGGAGGATAGAAGGAATTTAGAAACTCACCACAATGTTTACACTTTATAGCATCGTCTTGAATTTCTTCAGCACAGAATGGACATTTTTTCATTATTATCTCCCTTGACAGAACATAATACTTACCGGACATTGGGAAGAAACACAGTTATGAGTAAGCCCAGGTTAAACAAAAAGTTGTGTGTAAAAAAACAACTTGCTCTCACACCTTTGAGATTTCTTGTGCTCTACGAGAAAGAATAGCAACGATAAGCCCAAGCGCTATCCCAAAAATAGCGTCTCCCAAATAAATTTTCAGAGACATTTGAAGACTCAATCCAAGAATTAAACTCAGCAAACCAAAAGCCATTAAACCATAAGCTCCCAAATTCAGCATTGGGCCATACTTTACAGGATTTCTTGCAAGTATAATAAAATAAATTCCGATCAATCCAATTATACCACAAGCACCTCTGAAGAAATAAATTAATAGCGGGGTATCAGGAATTGGCTCTATCCCAAACCAAACAAAGAGATCTTGAATTATTTCCCATGGCAATACAACAAATGGAATGGCTGCCAGACATCCTGAAGCACAAATCCATAGAGCTGTTTTTAAACTTCTCATTGGAGCCACTTCCAAAACGTTTCAGTTTGTTCAAGCTCAAGGCGGGAGAAAATTTCAACCGCAGGAATACATTGAGTATTTCGAGGATTGAAATTTAAGCCCAACGCCAAGATCGGCCAAAATGGGGCGTTTTGAAACTGGCTCATTGATATGTCCTCCTTTTAGATAATAACCGATATGAGGTACCGCGGATTTTTGCCTTATCGTACGATGTATTATGCGCTAGTGATTTATTATATATACCATGTTATCTATAACAATGCCACTAGTTATAAAGCCAGGTACCATAAAAATATTTATCCAATGAGCCACTTTCAAAACGTTTCAGTTTGGTCAAGCTCAAGGCGGGAGAAAATTTCAACCACAGAAATACATAGAGTATTTCGAGGATTGAAATTTGAGCCCAACGCAGAGATCGGCCAAAATGGGGCGTTTTGAAACTGGCTCTCTTGCTTTCGCCATAATAACTCTTCATACCATACTGCTGTGTTTCCTTATAAGGTATATACCGTCACGAATTGTCAAAAACAGCTTTTGGGCACGTTCGTCTGTGTTCACCCTTTCATTAAAGTCTGCCATTGCCCGGCTGTCATCGTCCTGTGGATCAAATATCCTCCCATACCACAGGGTATTATCAGCAAGAATCAGACCGCTGTTTCGCAAAATCCGCATGGATTCTTCGTAATATGCAATGTAGTTTTGCTTATCGGCATCGATAAAGACCAAATCGGTCTGACCGTCCGGCAGGGTTTTTAGAATTTCCAGAGCTTCACCCAGGTGAATTGTGATTTTATTTTTATCGGGGTGCCGGTCGAAGAAACTCTGCGCTAACTTCTCATGCTCCGGATTATGTTCAATAGTGATAATACTGCCGTCTTGTGGTAGCACCTCGGCCATAGCGAGGGCGGAATAACCGGTAAAGGTGCCGATATCGACGATGTTTTTGGCACCGGAAAGTTGAACGATCAGTTGCAGGAACCGGCCTTCGACCCGGCCGGTAAGCATGCTGGGATAGGTGGTATTGGTCAGGGTGAACTGTTCAATCTCTTCAAGAAGAGGCGACATGGGAGATGTATGAACCGCCGCATATTTCTCTGCTTCCTTGGCAACCACATCCATGAAGCAGTATATGCCGTTTGAATTGTTTTTATCTTTTTGAAAAGTATTGTCAGGTTTTTGGCTCATAGTATCTCCTGTACGCTAAAACTCCTTGTAAATCCTTGCCAGCGGATGCCCCGGCGCATCCATGGAAAGGTCATTGAAATAGCCGTAAGGTGTCTGAACCGCAGCATACCCGGCCGTTTCCAATCGCTTCTGCACCCGGTCGATAAGCTTTCCGGCCTCCTCATTGTCCGCCTTTTGTTCTCCCAGATGGGTGAACGAGTGCAAAACAATTTTTTGGGTTTCCCATTTTCTGGCCATCCATTTGGCGTTTTTTACCAGTTTGGTTTCGGCTGAGCTTTTATCCAACACGTCTGGTGGTTCCACATGGATGAAGGCCACTACCGTTTGTTCGTAAGCCATGGGAAATGCATCAGGAGCGTTGTCAAGGGTTTTCATTGACGGATTCCAGGCGAATCGGTCGCAATACCAGAACAGTAAGCGCATTATTTATCCTCGTTTATTATCAACTTTAAGATTCGTTAGTTATTTGCGCAGCACTACGTCCCGCTATCCAGCCGGTTGAGAATGCCGCCTGCAGATTGTATCCACCTGTGTCAGCCTGAATGTCTATCAGCTCTCCGGCAAAAAAGAGACCCTTTGTTTTCTTGGATTCCATAGTTCTGGGGTCAATTTCGCGGGTGTCTATTCCACCAGCTGTAATAATTGCCTCAGCAAACGGTCTGTATCCAACGACATCCAGCCGGAAATCCTTGAGCCAGGTCCTAATGCGCAAGCGTTGTTTTGCTGAGATATTGCAAACCTGATAATCGGCTGGTATTTGGATGAAATCAAGGCAGACAGGAACCATTTCTCTCGGGATTACCCCCCGCAGAAAACTGCTGATTTGCTCCTTGCCCCTGGAAGCAATGTCTCGCAAAAGACGTGCATCAAGTTTTTTTTCATCAAGGGCAGGTTTGAGATCAAGTGAAAGGGTGATTTTGTGCCCATTGCGCAAGCTGTCCACCGCCTCACCGCTCAGGGTGAGAATTGCAGGTCCTGTCAATCCAAATTCGGCAAAAACAATCTCACCAAATTCTTCCCTTTTTTTCTTACCGTTTACAAACATTTTGGCTTTCACATTGCGAAGATTAAGACCAGTCATCCTTTTTGCTTCATCTCCGGAGGTTTCAAGTGGAACAAGCGCCTGGCGGACCGGTATTACTGTATGTCCTGCGGATTCAGAAAGGCTGTAGCCGTCTCCGGTTGAACCTGTAGCCGGATAGGAGGCTCCGCCCAATGCCAAGATAACGGCATCACAGGAGATTTCCCTGCCTTGAGCAACAACACCAATGATGCGTTTGTTATGTATCAGTATTTTATCAACAGAAGAGGAATTTTTTATAGCGACTCCGGCTTTTTTATTCCATTGCAGAAGAACTCTGTGGACATCCGGCGCTTTGCCGCTTGCAGGAAAAACCCGGCCGCCTCTTTCTGTTGCCAACTCTAAACCCAGCTCATTGAAGAATTCCATGAGATCGGTATTGAAGAACCTGGCAAAGGCTTGACGAAGAAAAGAGCCGGTTTTGCCGAAATGGGAAATAAAGTCGGATATCCCGGCGATATTTGTGATGTTGCAGCGGCCCTTTCCTGTAATACAGAGCTTGAGTCCGGTATGTCTCATTTTTTCCAGTAGAAGTGTTTCAGCTCCCGCTTGTGCTGCCTGTCCCGCAGCCATAAGTCCTGCAGGGCCACCGCCTATAACAATTATTTTTCGCGCCTTCATATATTCTTTGCCATCTTTAATCCTATAAAATGGGGTCTATATTTGACCTTTAATTACTTTTTCTTTTTTAACATATCCCATCTATTATCGGATCTAAAGATATTTTTGCGTTTGATTCTCCTAATGAAGTATATCATGCAAATCCATCCTCGCTTTCCTATGCATAACTATCTCTTATCATATGCAGTATTAAATATAAAGCATAATTACATAAGCATTCCGGCCCCATTCTATGTTTGGCCCTATTTCTCCTTTAACATCTTTTAATATATTTAATATTTTTCTTGACACACTATTATTTTTATAGTTATTTTCTTATAGAAAATTATTACATTATTTCCAATTAATTAAACCATATCGGCGTACCTATTTTTTATATACAACATAATCTATGGATTTATGGGAGAAACTCTCGCCAGCCGTAATTTTGGTGAGCTTGGGGTATCATTCAGAAAAATCAATTAATATTAAAAGGAGGCACAATGAAAAAAAGGGTTTTGGGTATTTTATTCTTGGGGGTCTTCGCCCTGTTTCTTGGGGAACTGACATATGTATCTGCGGCATTGGGGAGTAACATTTACGGCACGGAAACATCCGCCGCCACATTCTATGCGCCTAGTTATTATACAGATTTTAATCCCACTAACGATGGCGGGCAAGGAGTGTCCTACGCACAAAGTAGTATTACAGATTCACGAGGCTCGGCAGATGCTGAATCTGTTCTGGGTATTGCATCTACGCTTAAAGCCAAGGCAGAACATTTTGATGGCATAAACGGAGCCTGGGCCAACGCAAGGACCATTCAAGGCTATACCTATACCGGCGCTGCTTCAACAACACTTACCCTAAACGCAATTCTAACCGGAAGCCTTTACGACCCGGCTGCGAGTGATAGCGTTATTATAGGTGCCGAAATTTATGTTTATCAACCGATTAATTTTGATTACTGTTATGATCCAGGAACCCTTTTATTTGAGCTTGGGGCCAAATTGTTTTATGATGAAGATTATGATAATTCATCAATGGCTCTTAGTTTTTTAGATACCATCACGAATGGTTCTACTTCGAACTCGATTTTTCTGGACCTGGATCCAGGCCAGTCTTTCTACGTAGTTTCTACTCTAAATGCCACAGCCGTCGGCTCCAATTCATCGGCTGATGCATACAACACCCTTAATTTAACCTTTGATGACACCACGGATTTAGCGCTTGGTGCTACAACCGTTCCCATTCCAGGAGCCATATGGTTGATGGGCTCAGGCTTTTTGGGAATGATCGCTTTCATAAGAAGGCGCAGCAATTAACTCTGTACGAAATACTATTTTAAAAAGCAAAGGTTGTAGCGGCCTTTGCTTTTTTTATTGGCCCAAAGCGAAATTTCCTTCAAAGGCAATATCCTGACAAGGGCAAAAAAATATTTGAAGGTTTTTCTCGTCTCACGCCCCTCTGGGAGGTTTTGCTGGGGGTAGTAGGATTTTTTTATCCCGGCGGGTTTCACATATTATGGCCCTACCTATACCTGATGTTTTTTGCACAATGGTGGGAATCGGCGCGGTCTAAAATTTTTCCGATTTCGAAACCACCCTTAAAAGACCCTATGTCGTTGGTCTGGGCATCTTTTCCCAGATTTTAATCATGCCTGCCCTGGGGTTTATGATCGGTGAACTCCTGTATCTTTCAATCCCACCGAAACTGGGTCCGATCCTTGTGGGCTGCATACCGGGGGCAATGGTAAGCAATGTCATCGCATACCTTGCCCGTACAGATGTGGCCTATTCCATTACACTGACAAGTATTGCAATCCTGATCTCGCCCGTGCTTGCGCCTGCGCTGTTGCTCTTTTATGCCCATACATTGCTTGACCGTTTTTTAAGATGTTTCTTACGATCATTACGTTGATTGCCCCACTATTCATCGATTTTCTCCTGAGGAACTTTTTTAAAAAACAGATCAATCGGTTCAGCTATGCCCCCCTGCCTTTTCGGCCGCATTCGTGGCTATAATCTGCGCCATGGTGGTTGCTATGAACCGGGATTACTTTCTGACTCTAACCGGAATCGTATTTTTTGCCGTATTTGTACATAATCTTCTTGGCATTCGACTAGGATATGGGGCCGCTATAGTCTATCGTTTTGATTTAAAGAGAAAGCGAACCCTGGCCATTGAAGTGGGGATGCAAAACGCCGGCCTCCGTGCATTACTGGCGTTTGAGGTCAAACCTTGAATTGTGATTTAAGCAAGAAAACTTGTATCTCGAAAGTATTATCATGGCAAATATAAAAGCGTTTAAAGAAGAAATCTCCAACAGCTGTACGTTTGGGCTTCTTATTCAATAATCAACGGGCTGTTTTCCACAAACCACTTTTCTTTTTCAACTTCTCCCTTCTATTATGGGATATCCCGACGATATTTGTGATGTTGCAGCGGCCCTTTCCTGTAATACAAAGCTTGAGTCCGGTACGTCTCATTTTTTCAAGTAGAAGTATTCCAGGTCCCGCTTGTGCTGCCTGTCCCGAAGCCATAAGTCCTTCGGATCTAAAGATATTTTTGCGTTTGATTCTCCCAATGAAGTATATCATGTAAATCTATCCTCGCTTTCCTATGCATAACTATCTCTTATCATATGCAGTATTAAAAACAAAACATAATAATACAGACGCCCCAACTTCCAAACCTCTGAAGAAGGTCTTTCTCAAAAAGAAGTAGACTCAAGACTTGAAACTTACGATTTTAATAAAATTGACGTTAAAAAGAAAGACTCGCTTTTATTCAGCGTTGCTGTCGCCGTTGCCGCCGTCCCGGAAGGTTTGCCTGCTACAATCACCATCGCTTTGGCGCTGGGCGTACAACGTCTGGCCAAAAAGAATGCGATTATCAAACAACTTTCTTCCGTCGAAACATTGGGAAGCACCACGGTTATTTGCAGTGATAAGACAGGCACGCTGACCAAAAATGAAATGACCGTTACGCAAATTCTACTTGGTTCTGAGAAGGAAATTAAAATCGAAGGTGTCGGTTATAAACCGGAAGGAAAAATCATTTTCCCAAAAAATTACAATCAAGATGATTTTCAAAAACTACTCTTTATCTCCGCGCTTTGTAATGAAGCAAAACTGGTTCAAGTCAAAAATAAATGGCAAATCTTGGGCGACCCGACTGAAGGCTCGCTTTTGGTTGCCGCGCAAAAAGGCGGTTTTGATTTAAAAAATAATCCTTCCGAAAAGCTAAAAATATTTCCTTTTGACAGCTTCAGAAAGCGTATGAGTGTTTTGGTCAATCAAGAACTTTTGGTCAAAGGCGCGCCCGATTCAATTCTTAAGCTTTGCACACACATTCAGGAAAACGGTAAAATTGTTAAATTAACCGCGGAACTTAAAAAGAAGATTGAAGGGAAATACAGCCAAATGGCGGAAGAAGCTTTGCGTGTTTTGGCAATCGCTTATCGTAAAAATGTTTCCGACAAATTCAAAGACAATGCCACAGCGGAAAAAGATTTAATCTTCGTAGGACTGGTTGGCATGATTGATCCTCCGCGTCCCGAAGTTAAACCGGCCGTTGAACTTTGTCATAAAGCCGGTATTCGCGTTATTATCATAACCGGAGATTACGGATTGACCGCGAAAGCAATTGCCCAAAAAATCAAACTGGCGCAAAAGGACACACCTGTAATCACGGGAGAAGAACTTGAAAAATTAAGTGAAAGTGAACTCAAGAAAAAACTGCAAAAAAATAGAGACATTATTTTTGCGCGCGTCGCTCCGGAAGATAAAAAACGCATCGTCAACGCCTTGAAAGAACTGGGTGAAATTGTGGCGGTAACGGGAGACGGCGTAAATGACGCACCCGCGTTAAAACGCGCCGATATCGGAATAGCGATGGGAATTACGGGAACGGATGTTTCCAAAGAAGCCGCTAATATGATTTTAACCGATGACAGTTTTGCTTCCATTATCACAGCCGTGGAAGAAGGAAGGCGTATTTATCAGAATTTAAAAAAATTCGTTTGGTATATTTTTTCTTGCAATATCGGCGAACTCACTACCATCTTTGTTGCAATTTTACTGGGGGTTCCTGCGCCTTTAACCGCAATCCTGATCTTAGCCATCGACTTGGGAACGGATGTTTTACCTGCGATTGCTCTGGGAATTGACCGACGCGAACCGAAAATTATGGAAGACCCTCCACGCGACTCAAATGTACATATTATGCAAAAAAAATTCGTCCTGCATTTTCTTTTCCTTGGAATCTTGATGGGATTGCTCGTAATCGGTGTCTATATTTACGACCTTTTTGAAGCCGGTTGGCAATGGGGAGAAATTCTCAGCGATGAAGACAACATCCATCTGCATGCTTCCACGATGGCTTTTGCGACCTTGGTGCTGATTCAAATGGTCAACGCCTTCAATGCCCGTTCCGCTAAATTTTCCGTCTTTAAACTCAAGAGAAATCTTTTCCTTTGGGGTGCCGTTTCAATTTCCGCCATTATGGTCGCAATGATGGTTTACATCCCCTGGTTCACAGACAAAATGCACACCACCGCTCTTTCCTTAAAAGACTGGACAATTGTGATTGGAGTGAGTTTGAGTGTGTTGGTTTTTGAGGAAGTGAGGAAGATAGTTCGTAGTTGGTAGAGGGTAGTTGGTAGTTGGTAGTTGGTAGTTGGTAGAGAAGTAGAAGGTAGTTTAGAGCAGTCCCCCTGCAAAGCAGAGGGGAGCCTGTCCCGACTAATCGGGGATTCAGGGGGTGTTTGTAGCTTGCGCTTGTGTTCGTGTCATTCCCGCGAAAGCGGGGATCCATGCGACCTCGCTTTTTGCTAGTCGCTTGCTGGTTCAACCTTGTAGGTTGAACCTCTTATTTATACCAACCACAATCATCCTCTTCTAAAATCACTAAGCATCATTGGTAGACTTTTCGTCCTCTATTGGTGTTATCACCAACACACAACAAAAAAGTAATAGTCGGTCTTTCTGGCTTGTCCAGAATCTTGAACCTAACAGTTATGATTCAGTTCAAGTAAACCTAACAGTTACAGATTCTGGACAAGCCAGAAAGACGATACAGGGGAAAACTTTATGCTCTGTGATTTACCAGCACTTTGCTGGTTCAACCTTGTAGGTTGAACCTCTTATTTATACCAACCACAATCATTCTCTTTTAAAATCACTAAGCATCATTGTTGAACGAAGCCGCTGATGCGGCAGGAAAAAATTAAAATTAGTGTATACTCCCTTATCTGCCCAATTCAGGGCACAATTTATAAAGGAGTGTACCATGAATAAAACTGAAACAAATCGATTTAACGAACTCTACCAGC
>JAHITX010000098.1 GCA_018817425.1 Pseudomonadota bacterium | reverse complement strand
GCTCCTTTTCCTTTTTCCCCTTCCGCCCAGATCTTGCCCCCGTGCCGATTTATAACGCGTTGAACTGTCGCAAGGCCAATCCCGGTTCCCGGAAACTCATCGGCTGTGTGGAGGCGCTGAAAGGCTCCGAACAGTTTGTTTACATAGGCCATTTCAAACCCTGCACCATTGTCGCGGATAAAACAGGCCGTCTCGCCATCTCTGACAATTGTTCCGAACTCAATTTTAGGATGCTCTTTTTCGCCCGTGAACTTAAAGGCATTGCCTACAAGGTTTTCCATGGCAATATTAATCAAATGGGGATCACCCTTAACCATGATTCCCTCCCGGATGTTAACATCAAAGACTCTGCCGGGATTGCTCATCTGATGCTCCTTAGCAATCACCCCTATCATAACACTCAAATCAACAGCTTCCCGCTTTAATTCGGTCTGGGTTATCTTTGAGAGTTTCAGCATGTCATCAATCAGCAAACCCATTCGCTGTGAAGCTTTGCAGACCTTCTCCAGAAAAGCCTTTCCTTTATCATCCAGGTTTTTCTGATAATCCTCAAGCAGGATTCGGCTAAACCCGTCAATGCTCCTTAAGGGCGCACGCAAATCGTGAGAAACAGAGTATGAGAAGGCAAGCAGTTCCTTATTGACGGCTTCCAACTCCGCGGTGCGTTTGATGACACGCTGCTCTAAATCGGCGTTCATTTTTCGTATATCATTTTCTGCCCGCATACGGTCGGTGATATCCTGGCCCTGGGCAATGGTGGCTAAAAGTGTCTTGCCGTCCTGAGCATAAATATTAGCTGAACTCCAAAGTACGATTCGGCTCACCCCGTCCTTGCAACGAATCGGAATATCCACCGACTCCCAATATTCACCGAGTGAGGTAGCCTTGATTTTGTTAAGCGACTTATCGCGACTTGTTTCCGGAAAGAAGATGGACAAATCCTGACCCATAACCTCTTCAGCAGTATAACCCGTAAGACGCTCGAAGGCATGGTTGAAACGGGTAATCCTGTACTCCGTGTCCCAGGTAATTATCGGTGCGTTTGCATAGTCGATCAGTCTGTTCAGATAGTCACTTGTTTCCCTCAGCATCTCCGCGGCCTGCCGTCTTGAAAGGGAAATAGCCAGACTGTCGGCCATTCTTTCATAATGTTCAACAAGGTCTGGAGTAAACCGGTTCGTACAGCGGTCGTTGAATTGAAGCAATCCGAAAACCTGATTGCCTATGCGCAGGGGGATCAGAGCCACTGATTCATACCCTTCACCATTACATCGGTTTCGGGTGCGGGCCTGGCGGTCAGCTTCTGTGGTGTTGGCAAGCAAAGCGGTGGTATTGTTGGACCAGAAGCTCCCACTAGCGGTAAAGAAAGGCTTGGCGGAATCGAAACGGCCGCACAGTATGTTTCCGCACATACATTCCAGTATGGGGTTTCCTGCACCATCGTGCAGAATTTTACCGTCCGGGCCATACGCACAGAGGTACTTTTCCGCTTGAACAAACTCAGGCGCAAAACCACGAGTCGTGTAATATGGATAATCATCTTCGTCGCGCAGGCGGATGCCGACGGCTTCACACCCCGACCAACCTTGCAGGGCAGCAGCAAGGTCCGACATGTTTTCCCGGAAATCGCCCGGCGTGTTAACCAGTTCAATCAAGCTTGCTGTAAACTCGTGCTCATGCGCTTGTAGTTTGTGAAAAGTAATATCGTTTATAATGACCCGACATACGGGAGTGGTTTCGTCGGTCTGCACAGCTGTCGCAACCAGATGTGCCCAGAATAAAGATCCATCCTTATTTATCATCCTGAGTTCAAACTCTTGTGGCTCACCGGTTTCAAAGAGTTGTTTACTGTGCAGATAATAGATATCTCTGTCTTTGGTAAAGATGAACCGGGTCAAAAGATGCTTGACCAGCGCACCACGGGCTACGCCCAGCAGAGTTGCGGCGGTAAGGTTCGCTTCCAGAATCAGCCCCTTTTCACTGATTGTATAATAGCCTACTGGAGCGAGATCATACAGATCTGAATAGTGTGTGCGCTCCGCATCGAGCTCTGCATGCATCCGGAGTAATTCCTCTTTCTGCATCTCAAGCTCGATCTGATGCACCTGAAGTTCGTGAAGCAACTGCTGTATTTCTTCTGCTGACATTGCCTCCAAATTTTCCGGCAAGGTGGCCTCTTTCCCCAATGCGTTCTCTTCAGCCTGCTTACGAAAAGCAGTAGCATTCTGACTTTCAGGTTCTGTTATCTTGGGTAACTTTTTCATTTTGCCATCCATTTTACGCATGTTAAAAATATGCACCAAACAGATTTTCAATTTCGTCCAGAATATTTCTATCTATTGACACTGATATGCGTTTTGCAAATATGTCGAGCTTGATCAATGCATTAAGCGCTGCATCCTGAATACTTATATTGGTCAGCCTCCGGGAAATACTTTTATTAACGATTTGTATGTCTGAATAAATATCAACGAGGTGTTTCAAATCCCAGTCAGGTTGCTTGCCTTGTTTATACAAAAAGTACTGTGCAAGTAAATACATCGATAGTGCCCGATATTCGGTTTCCAACATCGATGCGAACGGTAAATGATAACGAACCATCGGTTTCAGTTTTTCCATAACATGGCAGCCGCTTGTAACCATATATATCCCGATCAAAGAGCTGATCCCCTGTTGCAACGTTGTATGTTTAAAGTATCCACGCTCTTTGCATTGTATCTGCATATCAACTTCACTATAGGAAATCATATTCCGAAAGAAATCTACCAATTCAACAAGATTTGCAGCGATTGGACACAATAGATGCTTGGTCTCATCCAAAGTACAATTCGGGCATTTGAAAAAATTTAACTTTGCCCATTCCGGAGCCGGACTCTTCGGGGTATGTGTCAAATTCAGGGTTTTTGAATCCAATTCGACATTGAATTCTTTTTCAAAATTATTATTGAATTTGAATTTATAGTTAAAAACAATAGTTTTATTTGAATCATTCATACTATTTTCCATTGTTAAAAAACGTCAATATAAACAATCTAGTTTTAATCCGCAGTTATTACTTTCTGCAATTCTATAATCTTTGGGATGTTCCATTAAGGATTGCTCATTATTCATTGGCATAATACTATTTAACACCATTCAAATGATAACAAAAGTTGATGAAAAATTGTCAGAATATTACAATCAGATAGGTTCGTTTATAAGTTCAATTGTTTTTATTGTATTATAAAATATCATAAAGTCAATATTGATGGACTAGTAAGAAATCGTCACTCTGATAAACCATGGAGATTGGATAGGAACAAATGCTGAGTTCTTTATCGTATATAAATATATGAATAAGCAAGCTTTATGTTTTCGGCAGGAATATGCTGAAGGTGCTTCCCGCACCGGGTGTGCTTTCCACGGTAATGTGCCCGCCATGGAGCTGGAGAATATGCTTTACAATCGCAAGCCCCAAGCCAGTCCCGCCCAGATTGCGGCTGCGCGCCGCATCAACACGGTAAAACCTTTCAAAAAGACGATCAAGATGCTGTTTGCCAATACCGACGCCCTGATCCATAAAATGAATCGCTATCTTTGAATCATTTTCTTCAGTTGAAATTTTAACAATTTTTCCTTCAGGACTGTATTTTATAGCATTATCAATCAAATTTACGGCAACTTCTTCAAATAAGTTAGGATCAAGTTTAGCCGTCAGTTCTTCTTTGCAATCAAGATCAATGATAATATGTTTATCATCTGCTTTTGGCTGGCACAATTGAATTGCCGATATCAGGATGTGCCTGATTTGAATGGTTTCTGGTTTAAGCTGCTGTTGTTTATCTTTCTGTTCCAACCTTGAAAGGCTTAACAGATCTTCAACAATTGAATTCAGGCGGTTAACATGTTTGGAAATAATTTGCAAAAAACGCCTGGATTCTTCCGGATTATCAAAAGCTCCCTGTTGAAGAGTTTCAACAAATCCCTTTATAGCAGTAAGCGGCGTCTTGATTTCATGTGAGACATTTGCCACAAAATCTTTGCGTATATTTTCAAGCCGCCTTAGATGAGTAACATCATATACTACAACAAGCGTTCCGATTTGCTTTCCATCTATATCCTGCAAGGGATTACAGTAAGCATTAATAATACGTTCGCCGTTTTTATAAAAAAAGATATCCTGTTCAACACGCGCTTCATTTAAAAGCGCCTTTTTAACAAACCCCTGCAAATCCCGATTTCTGATTACTTCCTGAATCAGTCGCCCCTGCAATTCTTCAGTACTGCTGTCAAATATTTTTGCGGCAGCCTGATTGACGCTTATAATACGTTCTTCTTTGTCAACTGCTACAACACCTTCCACCATACTGGTTAATACTGCTTGAAGTTGATTTTGCTGCCGGTTCGAGTTTTCAATTTTTTCTTCCAGCTGCCCGGCCATATGATTCAAGGATGTCGAAAGGCTTGCGAGTTCTTCCGTCTCAATTGAGGGCAGACGATATTTCAAATCACCTTCCGTAAAACGTTTTGCTCCATTTCTTATTTCTTCAATAGGGCGGCTGACATAGCGGGAAGCAAGATAACTTAATGCCGCTGCAAAAAGCGCTATAAACAATCCTCCCCATGCAATACTTCTATAAATATGGTATAAGGTTTCATCAATGGAAGATATTGAAAGCGATGCTCTGATAAATGCGATAATTTCATTGCCTTTTTTTACCGGGATTACCACATACATCATTTTCTGATGAAGGGTTTTGCTGTATCGAAAAGAACTTCCCAGGTCTTCATTAATTGCCTGCTGCACTTCCGGGCGATTACGGTGATTATCCATATTGTCAGGATTTTCCTGCGTATCACCAACTACTTCACCGTTTGTAAGTATAACAGTAAAGCGGGTATCAGTAAGCTGCCCGTCTCTTTTACATATCGAATCGATAAATGAAGTATTAAGGGGAAACAGATGCGGCTTAATCTGTTTTTCAAGTAGATACCCTCTTGTTTTAAGGTATGTATGGGTTTGTTTCAAAAAATATTCGCGCATGGAACTGGATGCATACCAGCTTACCGCAACTACCGAGATAACAGATATCAGCAAATAAGTAGGATAAAGTTTCCAGAAAAGTTTTTTTGTTTTACCTTTTTTGTTCAAGGCTTCTCCCTGAAACGATACCCAACTCCTCTGACGGTTTCAATATAATCGCCACACACACCCAGTTTTTTACGCAACCCCACAATTTGCACATCTACGCTGCGATCGGTAACAGGATAATCACTTCCGCGAACCATATCTACAATATGAGAGCGGGTAAAAACCCATCCGGGCCGTTTTGCCAGGCAGCAAAGAACCTGAAACTCAGTAAACGTCAGCTCAACCTCTTTGTCGCCCACCAAAACACTTCTTTTATCAATATCTATTGTAAGATCATGAATAAGAAGCAAATCGCTTTCAGTATCTTCTTTCTGATTTTGGCGGCGGCGGATGACCGCTCTGATCCTCGCGATCAATACACGCGGACTAAAAGGCTTTGTAATATAGTCATCCGCACCTATCTCCAAACCGGTTACAATATCCGCATCTTCTCCTTTTGCAGTTAGCATGACAATCGGAATATTGCGTGTTTGCTGATTATATTTCAGTTTTTTTGCTACTTCGAAGCCGTCTATCCCCGGCAGCATCAAATCAAGCACAATCACATCCGGCTTTTCAGTTTTAGCCATATTTACTGCGCTCTCGCCGTCAGAGGCACAAATAATTCTGTATCCTTCTCTGGCAAGGTTATGTCTGATGAGTTCGAGTATATCTTCCTCATCATCAACCACCAAAATTTTTTCCTTCGGCATATACTTTCCTTATATGGAAATATGGCAAAAGTATGTTGTTAAAAATAAATTTATTTTGTAAAAATACTGCTTACTTCAGAACCCGGCAGAACTATCTTGGAAGCTTCCTCACGGCGCATTTCATTTGATCTTTCTATAAGTTGTTCAATAGCAGCATTCACTGCATCTGGAAATTTTTCCAAAGCATCTTTTAGACTATCTGCTTCTATCGGACCCTGAATAGGTAAAGGCCCGCCTTGCGTCATAACCTGAGTCTGTGCGATAAAAATTGTCTTTCTTGTTGTATCCGGCAAACCATCTTGTGTTACAGGCGTAAGCCTTCTGATATAACCGGATGTTAAATCGGAAAAAGATTCCTCCATGTAAAGGTTATCTTTATCCATTTTTACGTTAACGTTTACACCTTGCGAATCTAAACTCATTATTTATCCCCTTTTTTTTTGCATTTCTTACCCATCAAATACGGCAAACAATACTCTAAATTGTTGTTGGTTTCGGAACAACACACGATTCTCCAATACATTGATTTACTTCAATTGTAATATGAGATAAATTATGTATGTCTTTCAACAGCCCCTTGTAATGTTCCACAGCTTTTGGAAAGTGCGTAACCAAAGAAATTACAACTGCATAATCATTAGGTCCTACTTTCCATAAATGAAGATCGGCAATCCGATTGTCCGAGTCAGATTCCACTTTAGTTTTTATTTCAGCCCTTTGTTTTTCTTCAATATTTTTATCCAACAAAATCGGACCGGTTTCTTTCAGCAGACTATATGACCAGCGGGTTATGACCAAAGCTCCGACAATACCCATGACCGGATCGAGATGATTCCAACCAAACATTTTTCCGGAAAAAAGCGCCACAATTGCAAGCAATGAAGTCAAAGCATCGGCCAATACATGAAAATAGGCTGCTCTTAAATTATGGTCATGGTGGTGATCATGTTTTTGCTTATGTTTTCCATGTGAATGATCATGACGGCCCTGCAAAATATAAGCGCAAATTATATTAACAAACAAGCCGAGTATTGCAACCCCAATCGCTTCGTTGAAATGAATTTGTTGCGGATTTATAATTCGCTGTATTGACTCAATAGACATAACCAAAGCAACTACAGCCAAAGTCACTGCGCTTGTAAATCCGCCCAAAACGCTTACCTTGCCGGTACCGAAAGTAAACAATGGATCATTCTCGTGTCTTTTTGCATATCTATATGCAAGTAATGCTATCAGGAAAGCAGCGACATGAGTTCCCATGTGCCAACCGTCAGCCAGCAAAGCCATGGAACCGAATATAACACCGGCAATTATTTCAACAACCATTGTAACAGCCGTCATGATTAAAACCTGCAAGGTACGCCGTTCGCCTTTTTCATGAATAACTGCAAAATCATGATTATGCTGCCAGGTTTCAAGAGAATGTACGTGCATTTTATTTATCCTTATTTATTTGTATGCGTACAATCTATAGCAATTATAATAAATCTTTTATAAATAATTCATTATTTACAATGATGTGCATTAAAGATGTGATCGTCAAGAAATATTTTGTGCAGCAAATATAAAACCCGTTATTGTAATAATACCAATAACGGGTTTTTATATTTTATGATTATTTTTTTTATTAAAAAATCATCAAGCTGCTTTTGACAACTTTACTGCACAGACTTTGTATTCAGGAATTTTTGAAACAGGATCAAGGGCAGCATTTGTCAATTTGTTTGCGGCAGATTTTGCAAAATGAAATGGGATAAAAACCGTTCCATTAACTGCAGTTGCGGATATTTTTATTTTTGCGGTAATGTCTCCTCTTCTAGACATAATTTTTGCCATTGATCCATCTTCAAAACCGAATTTTTCTGCATCAGAAGAGGAAATCTCAACAAAATTCTCCGGAGCCCTTTCATTTATTCCATCCGATTTCATTGTCATGGTGCCGGTATGGTATTGATGAATAACTCGGCCTGTTGTCAGATAAAATGGATATTCGTTATCAGTTTGTTCAGCCGGAGGTATATATTCAATAGCATGAAATACACCTTTTCCTATGGGAAAAGCCTGCGTATGTAAAATAGGCGTACCCGGATGATCTAAACTCGGACATGGCCAGTGAATGCCTTCCTGATCTATCCGGTCATAATTTATACCGGCATAAGCAGGAGTTACTTTGGAAATTTCCTCCAGTATGGCTTCACTGCTTTCATATGCCATTGGATATCCCATGCGGTTTGCAATTTCACAGGTAATTTTCCAGTCTTCTTTTGCTTCTCCCGGCGGCTCAACTGCTTTTCTCACCCGCTGAACTCTGCGCTCGGTATTTGAAAACGTTCCTTCCTTTTCTGCAAAACAGGCTGAAGGCAAAATCACATCTGCAAGCTTTGCCGTTTCTGTCATAAAAATATCCTGCACAACAAGAAAATCGAGATTCTTTATGCATTTTTCGGCATGATTAATATCAGGATCGGAGATAAGCGGATTTTCGCCTACAATATAAAGCGCTCTTAAACTTTTATCATGGGCTTTCGGTATCATTTCGGTAGCCTTTAAACCCGGCTTATCCGAAAGGCCCGAAACACCCCAGGCAGCTTCCATCTTTTCTCTTGCAACAGGATCAATAACTTTCTGATAACCGGAAAATACATCAGGAAGCCCTCCCATATCACATGCACCCTGAACATTATTCTGGCCCCGCAGTGGATTTACGCCTCCACCTCTGATTCCAAGATTGCCGCAAAGCATGGAAAGATTTGCCAAAGACTTTACATTGTCTGTTCCTGTTGTGTGCTGGGTGATGCCCATGCAGTAAACAATGGCACCCGCCTTTGCTCCGGCGTACATCCTTGCTGCTTCAATAAGACTTTTCGAAAGAATGCCTGTTATTGTTTCAACATATTCAGGTGTATATTTTTCTGCCGCCTTTTTTAATTCTTCAAAACCGGTTGTACGGTTTTGAACAAAATCTTTATCAAAAAGTTCTTCCTTAATAATTACATGAATCATGCCATTAATCCAGGCAACATCAGTTCCAAGATTTGGCCTGAGCCAGTTTTTTGAAAACAAGGTCATATTAATTCTTCTTGGATCTACAACAATCAGTTTTGTTCCTTTAAATTTTATTGCTCTCTTGATATAAGAAGATATTACAGGATGATTTTCGGTAGTATTTGAGCCTGTAAGTAAAATTACATCCGCTTCATCAAGATCTCCAATAGTATTTGTCATTGCTCCGCTTCCAAATGCGGCGGCCAGACCGGCCACTGTAGAGGAATGTCAGAGACGCGCGCAATGATCTACATTATTAGTTTTAAATACGGCTCTGGCAAGTTTTTGCACCACATAATTCTCTTCATTTGTGATCCTTGCAGAAGTAAGAGCGGCCAATGTATCAGGCCCGTATTCATCTCTTATTGCTGCAAACCTGCGTACAACAAGATCTAATGCTTCTTCCCAACTTACTTCCTTGAAGCTGCCATCATCTTGTTTTATCAAAGGTTTGCGCAACCTCTCAGGACTATTAACAAAATCGAATGCAAATCTTCCTTTTACACAAAGATGCCCGTAATTAGGCGCAACTCCCGGAACACCTTGAACATTTACTATCTGGTTTCCTGATGTTGCAAGATATATCTGACATCCGACACCACAATATGTGCATGTTGTTCGAATTTTATTAAGCTCAAAAGGACCGGGTTTGCCTTTTGTCTTTTCCTGGAGTGCGCCGGTAGGACAATTGCCTACGCATAAACCGCAGTCAACACACTTATCATTAATACTTGGAGCATATTGTGGCGGACCGGTTCGGTCTTCACCGGAAACCTCATCTACTTTTATAGCATACTGAATCTGGTAGTTATCACATCCTACAGCACATCTGCGGCATACGATGCACTTGTTCGGATCAACAGTTATAAATGGATGTGAATTTTCTATTTTATATTTGGGGCTCTTCCAGAAAGCTAGTTTGCTTGCATCAACATCATAAATTGTTGCATATTTTCTAAGAAGACAATCAAAACTGTCCAGGCAGCCGCAGGAAAGACATCTTTCAGCTTCTTCTTTGGCCTGAGTCTCGGATAACACCAGTTCAGCTTCTTCAAAGCTTTTAACTCTTTGAGAAACCGGAAGAATCGGGGTTTCGTTACGCGGACGGCTTTTAATATTTTCAAAATTAACCGGATCTACCTCACTCAATTTCCCTTTCACTATATTAAAAGGTTGTACATCACATATAACAGCTCCATCTGTCAGATAGCTGTGGATAGACAAGGCGGCCTCTCGACCGTCAGCACTTGCCTGAATAACAGTTCTTGGACCTCTTAAAAGATCTCCACCTAAAAACAGGTACGGGATACATGATTGAAGGGTGCTTGTATCCGTTTCTGGTATTCCTTTTCTCGTGAACGAGGCTTCTTTAAGTTCGGTATCTTCTTTCAAAAATTGTACATCGGAAAATTGTCCGATGGATATAATAGCCTGATCGGCTTCTAGAATTGTTTCGGAACCTTCAATAGGAACAGGACTCGGGCGACCGCTGCTGTCTGCTGCTTTTAGTTCATTTTTAAGATATTCAACACCGGAAAAAGCTCCGTCTTTGGAAATAATTCTTGTCGGAGTAGCCAGTATATGTATCTTTACGCCTTCTTCTTCAGCATCATGGATCTCCTGCGGGTTAGCAGGCATTTCTGCTTTTGTCCGGCGATAAAGCATTATAACTTCTTCTGCTCCCATGCGAAGGCAGCTTCGTGCGGCATCCATGCCAGTATTCCCATTGCCGATTACTACCACTTTTTTACCAACTGGTGGCGGATCTCCGGATGCTGTTCGAATCAGAAATTCGATGGCGGACATGACTCCCCGCATCTCTTCTCCTGAAATTCCAAGTTTATAAGAATTCCATGCTCCTATGGCTAAAAATATAGCATCATATCCCTCGCTTTTTAGTGATGCCAGAGTAAAATCTTTTCCGAATTTCTTGTTTATATTAACCGCTACGCCAAGATCTAAAATCTCCTGTATCTCCTGATCAAGCACAGCCTTTGGAAGACGATATTCGGGAATACCATATCTTAACATACCACCAAGCTTGGGCATGGCGTCATATATGGTAGCACCGTGGCCTTTAAGACGCAGATAATATGCTGCGGCAAGCCCTGCAGGACCGCCTCCTATTATTGCAACCTTTTTGCCTGTATCTGGAGGTGGTGCAGGTGTTACTCTGATTCCGCGCTCGGCAGCATAATCAGCTGCATATCTTTTCAAATCTTTTATGTTTATTGCTTTTTCAACACGTGTGCGTCGGCATTCATTTTCACATGGATGCGGACATACCCTTCCAAGTGATGCAGCAAAAGGAGTCTTTTCTTTTATAAGCCTAAGAGCTTCTATAGGATTGCCTCTTTCAATATGAGCAACATAACCCTGGATATCAAGATGTCCGGGACAAGTCATATGACATGGCGCTAAACAATCTCCATAATGCTGTTCAAGTAGTAAAGAAAGTATATTTTTACGAAATTCCCTGATTTTTGATGTATCAGTTTGAACTTCCATCCCTTCAGCAACCTTGAAAGAACAGGATGTTACCGGCCTGGATTCTCCCTTGACTTCAACCACACATATCCTGCAAGATTCTTCAGGTTTTAAAAGGGGATGATGACAAAGGGTTGGTATAAATATACCTTCCTGCCTTGCTGCTTGCAGCAGTGTATTTTCGGATTCCGTAATAACTGTTTGACCATTAATAGTTAGAGATACATTAGACATACATTACTCCGCTATCGGTTTTATTTATTATTAATTTAAACTTTTCACAGTAAGACACAGTAAACAAATATGTGTTGCTATGTTATAGTTTTATTATCTTTATTCGATGTTATATATGTCAAAATTTTGATAAACAAGTCAAGAAAAAACAAACTTAATAATTAAAATATATTGAATTTATCTAATAACTTATATATGACATACATGTCATATATAAGTTATATATTCACCTTATAATGCTTTAAGCAAAGTTTTAACAATAGAAGTATATTTATATTTGGAAATCAGAATTTATAAATTGCAATAGAGGCATCCTCATAGTTTTAAGGCAATTGTAAATACATTTGCTTTAGCTCAAATAATCAAACAAAACTTAGTTTAAGACATTTAGAATATAATGAAATCAAACCTTTGTTTAATAAAAGAACTTCAAATGTGCCTTAATCTCTAAAAAAACAATATACATTATTGGGGGACGTGTTTACAGCTGACATGGTAAAAATTAATTAGATAAATAATTTCCGTCAACAGCAGTTGAGGATATTAAATGATTTGAAAATATTAATGCAGGCTTTTTAAATTTATACCTCAGTAATAGTAATAGCCACAAAATCACAAACCTGAACACAACTTTCGCAACCTAGACAATCATCTGACCTTACAGGAACAGATTTACCATTTTTCAGTTGAAATACATCTACCGGACAGACCTCTATACATTCTTCGTCTCCTACGCATTTATCCGGATTCACATCAATTTTAAACATATTTTTTCTCTTTTCCGTCTATATCATTTATAACCAGCCAAAACAATAATGCCGGTATACCTATTAATTATAAACTACAAACTCCAAACCGGCATTTTTTCTCTTTTATATGTTTTTCAAATTCATCCTTAAAATTTGAAACAATGGCCATAATTATTTTCGATACTTTTCCGGCAAAATCGCAATATGCTGCCTGATCTGTGAGTTGAATCATAGTCTCCATCTGAACAACTGCATTATCAGGTGCTTTTCCATTTGCAACACCAGAAATAAGTTCTATAAGCCGCTGAATTCCCAAACGGCATGGAACACATTTACCACAAGACTCGTTAGCATGAAATTTTATAAGATACTCTGCAATTTCAACCATGCAAACAGAAGGATTCATGGTCATTATACAACAGCTTGTTTTATCCCATATCAGATCCTCACGTATGCTCTGAAGAGGGTTGACATATAATATAGGAAATAATATTTTATTATTTCCTATTGTTTCTTTTATAATTATTGGAATATGGGCTTCTTTTACTTTGTGATAGAAAAGTCCAAGATGTGGCAAACTGATATATGTACCATTATTACATTTACCACTACAACCATATTTTGCAGGCTCTATAACAACTGGAATATTGAGACGTTTAGATTCTGCTATTAAACCCTTATATATAGCACCCCCCCCACAGGAAGATGCTGAATTCCCAACTCCGCAAACCGTAATTCTTGGCTGATTACCAGCAATACCCGGCATTTCATGGGCCTGTGGTTTTTCTATGCAATTTGTAGCTTCTGCCGACATTTATTTTACTCCGTTTACAATTTTATCGTTTCACAGGCTGTTCGCGCCAATTCAATAAATCTTGAAGGTATAGTACCCAAAATTAATATAGCAATTATTAAACTGTAATTTAATAATCTATGTGAAAAACTTACTTGCACTGCCGGTAATCCATCAGGATCCTGACCATATGCCGCACGAACAACATTAAGATAATAATAAATAGAAATAGCCGTATTTACAGCAGCTATTATGATCAATGCAAGGTGCCCTTCATTTAAAGCAGCAATAAAAAGGAAGAATTTTCCTGTAAATCCTGCCGTAGGTGGAATCCCGGCAAGACCAAAAAAACCAACTGCTAAAGTAAAGGCCAGCAATGGAGAACGCTTATGAAGACCGGAAAGATCGCTTATAGTAACATTTTTCCCTTCCTTTGAAACATTGGTTATAACAAGAAAGCATGCAAGATTCATAAGCATATATGCTGTAATATGAAAAACAACTGCTGAATAACCATCGACTTTTAGAGTTAAAATACCAAGCAGTATATAACCTGCATGAGCAATGCTGGAATAAGCAAGAAGACGCTTGAGATCTTTTTGTACAAGCGCTGCAATATTTCCGAAAGTCATTGAAACAGCAGCAATAACAACCAAAACCTGAACCAGATCAACCGATCCGGGAGCGGCAAGACTTACAATCCTTATAAGTAATGCTGCTGCTGCCAGCTTAGGCATAGTTGCAATAAATGTAACTGTCTCATTTGCAGTGCCTTCATATATATCAGGAGTCCAAAAATGAAACGGAACAACTGATAGTTTGTAGAAAAATCCGCAAAGAATCAAAAGAAGACCAACTACACCAATCGGCTGCCCAATTATTTCCGGCATTTTTAACATAATTTCTGACAGGTATGTAGTCTGTGTAATACCGAAGATATAACTCATACCAAAAAGCATAATAGCTGTAGCAGCTGCTCCGAAAAGAATATATTTAACAGCAGCCTCTATTCTTCCATGACTTATATCCTTACTTATCGGTATTAGGATATAAAGTGAGTATGAAGATAATTCCATTGCAATAAATATTGTTATAAGCTCAACACTGCTTACCATAAGCATAAGACCTAATGCACTTATGCAAAGAAACATAAAAAACTCAGGCTGTAGCTTTTCTTCTATACTTTTATTCTTCATACAAAGTATTGTAATTAAAAACAGCCCAACGCTTATTAGAAACTTAAATGTTTGTGAAAAAAGATCAACACGGTAAGATAGATGGAAAAGATCTCCGGTCATATTAAAAGTATAAAGATTAATGATTACTCCGATGCCGGAAAGAAATACAGCTATACCCTGATTCAATTGAGCAGATGATTTCCATAAAGATTGGCAGAAAAAAACCAGTGCCATCAAGAGCAGATAGGTTTCCGGCAGAAATAATACGACATCCATTATTATTTATTCCTTAGAATCATTGAAATTGAAAACTTAATAAGGCTCATTTAATTAAATTTAGCTTTATACGAGTTTATTATATTTGTTAAAATTATTTAAAAATAACATGCTGCATTTAATATTAATGTAAAGGTACAGCGCCTGCCATATGTATCTGTTCCAAAAGATGACCAACACTCACATGAATAACATCCAAAAATGGGCCAGGAGAAAAACCAATCCATAAAACCAAAATTACAAGAGGAACTAAGTAAATAATCTCTCTTAATTTTAAATCAAAAAAATGATGTGAATCCGGTTTTCCAGCCCAAGCAACTCTCTGAAGCAAATGCAGCATATACGCCGCGGCAAGTACAACTCCCGGAATACTCAAAGCACCGATTATTTTATAATCCGCAAAAGCTCCTATCAAAATCAACAACTCACCAACGAAGCTGTTTGTACCGGGAAACGCCATTGAAGAAAGACAGAAAAAACCAAAAAATCCAATATAAATCGGCATTATTTTTGCAATTCCGGCATTATCTGCTATCAAACGGCTGTGACTCCTTTCATAAATAATACCTACACATAAAAAGAGGGCACCGGTTGTTATTCCATGATTTATCATCTGCAATATGGCCCCTTCAAGACCATACTTATTAAAGAAAAATGTACCAAGTGTAACAAAACCCATATGAGCAACACTAGAATAAGCAATAAGCTTTTTCATATCGGTTTGCCCAAGAGCTACATATCCGCCATAGACAATAGATATAACGGACATAACAAGAATGTATGGAGCAAAATGCAAACTCGCATTGGGCGTTATGGGCAGACAAAATCTAACAAATCCATACGTTCCCATTTTCAGCAATATACTTGCAAGCAAAACACTTCCTGCCGTTGGTGCCTGAACATGCGCTGCAGGTAACCATGTATGAAACGGAGCCATCGGAACTTTAATGGCAAAAGCAATCCCAAATGCAAGAAATACCCAGAATTGAAAACTAAAAGAAAAAGTCTGAGTCATTGTCATTAGAGTTGGAATAGAAAAAGTGCCGGTTTTAAGATATAGGGCAATCATTGCGACTAAAAGAAATACACTTCCAACCATTGTGTAAATAAAAAACTTGATTGATGCATAAACTTTTTCCGTGCCACCCCAGACAGCTATTAGCAAATACATTGGAATCAGCATTGCTTCCCAGAAAATATAAAACAGCACAAAATCCAGAGATGTAAAAATTCCCACACATGCGCTGCCCATAAGAAGAAGACAGAAATGAAATTCCTTAACCCTCTTGTCAATATATTTCCAGGATGCCAAAACACATATTGGTATAAGCATTGTACTCAAAAGCACAAGAAGCAGACTAATCCCGTCTATTCCAAGAGTATAATTTATATCAAATGCAGGAATCCAAGAAAAATGCTCTCCAAATTGATATTTAGGAGTAGTTTGATCAAAATTAAAATAAAGAGGCAGTGAAAGCGCAAAAACAGCCAGACTCACAAATAAAGTCCATACTCTTGCAACAGTCTCATTCCGGATCATGAAAAGAACAAAAGCTCCGGCCAGGGGCGCAAAGATTAAAACGCTCAAAATGGGATAATTAAGCTGATTGGGAATTAAAAAATCCATTTATATATATTTTCCTGAAGTAATTAAACCTGAAGGCTTCGTAATCCCGCCCGAGGCGGATAACATTGATAACTTCAAATAAATTCATCCGGTTCAATAAATATCAATTTATAAAAACCAGTGAACACCGACAATAACAAAAATCATTAAAATAGCTAAGGCCAGATAGTTTTGCAGATTTCCCGTTTGAATTTTTCGAGCTTTATCTCCAATCCATCTGGTTCCATATGCTACATTATCAACCACACCATCTATCGCCCAACGGTCAAACCATGCAAAAAATCTTGCTATAGACATCATCAATACTTTAATTCCAACATTCTTCCAAACATTACCCCAAACAGAATCAATTTTCTGGATTATATTTTGGTCAAACCATATAAATCCATTTAAGATATTGCGATAGAACCAGTCAAAATCGAGATTGATTTTGTCTTCAGGTTGTAATCTCTTAAGCAGTAAGAAAAATCCAAGACCTGTACAAAGCAGGATCTGTAAAGTTTCCGACATATGCGCCATATTATAAGGATGAAATTCAAGCGCTGCTTCTTTGTAAGGTAACAATACATATAATGCTTTCGGATAAACGCCGATTATAAAACATAGAAATGCTGCAATACCCATCGCCCAAAGCATATTTTTAGGCGGTTCTTTCGGCTTAATGCCACAGTCCTTTCCAAAAAAAGCAAAATATGGAAGCTTTAATCCAACAGAAAGAAATGTACCTACAGCTGCCAACAACATCAACATCATCAAATACTGGTGGCCACCTTCTGCAGCGCCTGCAATTACCATTGATTTACTAACAAATCCGCTGAAAAAAGGAAAACCGGAAATTGAAATGCCGCCAATTATATAAAAAATCATTGTTAAAGGCATATACTTATAAAGGCCACCCAATTCATTTAATTTGGATGTTCCGGTCATCATTAAAACAGAACCTGCCCCCATAAAAAGCAGTGCTTTATAAAGGATATGGGCATAAGCATGAGCGCAAGCACCATTTATTGCAAGTGCGCCACCTATCCCCACGCCGGCAACCATGTAGCCTACCTGACTTATAATATGGTAAGAAAGAATGCGCCGCATATCGTTTTCAATGGTAGCGTAACAAACTCCATAAATAGTCATTACCGTACCCATAATTGCCAGAACTTCAAAACCCTGAAAACCACGGGCTAAAACATATACTGCTGTTTTGGTAGTAAAAGCACACATAAATACTGCGCCTGTAACTGTTGCCTCAGGATACGCATCCGGAAGCCAGGCGTGCAGAGGAAATACAGCAGCATTTAGTGCAAATCCGGCAAGAATCAGGTATTCGGCAATTCCGGCATTTTCCGGGAAAAGCTGGACAAATGCTATAGTTCCCGTGTTTTGGTAATGCAGGAAAATACCTCCGAGCAAAAGAAGCCCGCCAAATATATGCATAAGAAGATAACGTTGACCTGCTTTTAATGATGCCGGTTCACGTCTGAACCAGATTAAAAATGTTGATGCCAGCGCCATCATTTCCCAGAAGATAAATACCGTAAGATAATCTCCTGCAAAAACAACCCCTAATGAACCGCCTACATAAAAATAGGAAGCTATATGTTGTGAATCATCTTCGACATGAATGCCGAAAAGTACACCTATAAAAGACATTAGTGTAAAAACATGTGCAAAAACGATACTTAATCTATCAACACGTCCAAATACTATGTTAAAGTCCAAGTAATTATAAGCACCATACACACCAGTTTTCATGGTAAGTACACAATAAAATGCAATAAGCGGCAATCCGAGCAAAAATATTTTTTTAAACTTTTTCGGAATCAGCGGGATAAGCAATGCACCAAAAATAAAAAATATCGCCGGATGTATGAAATTATTCATAGTAACCCTCTTTTCTCATCAACACAGTATGCGATAACCCTTTCATAACCCGAATAAGTAGAATCGTGCATATCAGACCGAAAATAGACCAGAAGCATGGAACCGTTTCTGCCCAAATGTAAATCTTTTCCGCCAATGTAAGAACATGATGCTCTCCATGTTCAGCACCATGATGCGCGCCAAAAAGTTTAATACAAACATCAAACACAAGAGACCCTGCTATACATATCCACATAGCAATCTTTACTTTTTTAAGATTGTCTCTTAAATATTGTATTGGTTCAGCAAAATTCATAATGTTAAAACCGCCTTGATTGTATTCATTAAGTAATCCGGATCAAACGACTTTACAATATTCATAAAAAAGTCCGGATAAAGACCCATAAGCACGGAAGCTGTAGCTGTTAGTAACAAAGGAATCACCATAACTGCAGGTGCTTCATGACGCCCGCTATGAAGGGCTCCCGGATCACCTTCCCTTGGCTTTCCAAATATAGTTTTTATAATCACAGGAAAGAAATAAGCAGTATTTAAAATAGTACTGGCCAGCAGGACTACCAGAAGAATAGTATTATGCGCCTGCATTGTTCCAATTGCCAAATACCACTTAGTCACAAATCCGCAAACAAGAGGAACTCCGATCATGCTTAACGCTGCAATACTGAATGCTGCTATAGTAAATGGCATCTGTTTTGCGATACCGCCCATTTCGCTGATTTTCTTAGTGTGAAGAGATACATAAATAGATCCTGCACACATAAAAAGCGTTATCTTGGAAAAAGCATGGTTTGCAATATGAATCAGCCCTCCTGTAACTCCACTTGGAGTAAGAAGAGCAACACCTAAAATAACATATGAAAGCTGACTTACTGTAGAATAGGCAAGCCTTGCTTTTAAATCATCTTTGGTAAGAGCAATAATTGAAGCCATCAGAATGGTAAATGATGCCAGATAGGCAGTAGGAATACCTAAATTTAAGGAATTCATCAGTTCAACACCAAAAACCGAAAGCATAACCCTGCTTGTACAAAAAACTCCAGCTTTAACAACGGCCACTGCATGGAGCAAAGCACTAACAGGTGTAGGCGCAACCATCGCCGAAGGCAACCAGTTATGAAAAGGCATAAGCGCAGCTTTTGCAAATCCGGCAAGGTACAGAATATATGTAATTGTAACAAGAGTAGGATTTGCCGTTTCCGGAAATATTCCGTGCATTATACCGGATGGGGCAAAATCTAAAGTGCCTGCTAAAATATATGTTAAAACAATTGCCGGAAGGAAAAATGACTTTGCCGTACCGGTAAGATATACCATATATTTTCTGGCACCCTCATAGGATTCTTCATCCTGATGGTGGGAAACCAGCGGATATGTAAATATTGTGATAAGCTCATAAAATAAATACAAAGTAAACAAATTACCCGAAAAGGCAACACCTATAGCCCCGAATATAGCTAAAGCAAAACAGGTATAATATCTGGTTTGCGCATGTTCCTTTAAAGAACGCATATAACCGATATTATAAAACGTAACCAGAATCCAGAGAAAGGAGGCTATTATTCCAAAAATAAGCCCAAGAGCATCAACCCTGAATTTTAGCGAAATGCCAGGCAATATAACAAAGGGCGTATATTCAAGTGCTTTCCCCGACAGTATCAGTGGCATCATGGAAAGGATTGTAAGAAAAGTAGCCACTGCGCCTAAAACAGACCAGGTCTCTCTAAGATTTGGTTTTTTGGGAGTAGCCATAATCAGCAGTGAGGCAAAAAGAGATATCAGTACTGCAACAACCGGCTTTATAGTGATAATGGTTTCCATTTGGCTTTAAGTATCTAACCTTTCAGTTCGCTGACACTATCAGCATTAATTGTCTTAAAATTACGATAGACGGTAATAATAATACTCAGAGCAACGGCAGCCTCAGCAGCCGCAACACCCATGATAAACAAAGTAAATATCTGACCTGATGCCGGGTTTTTTGATAAAAACATATTAAAGGCCATGAAATTAATGGCAGCACCGTTTAGCATCAGTTCGGTTGCGATAAGCATACCTATAAGAGTGGAATGCTGTAATATTCCGTATATTCCGATACAAAATAACAAAGCGCCAAGAATTAAATATGTTGTAAGACATTCCATGTGTTAATCCTTTTTCCGGACAAAACTTGCGACCATAATAGAACCTATAATTGCAATGGCCAAAAGCAGAGAAATCAATTCGAAAACAAGAAAATAACGGCCAAGCAGTTCATGCCCAAGAGCTTTGATGGACCAGTCACGGGTTATATCTGTCAGTGGTTCAAATTTAAGGCTCATAATCATCTTGACCATAACGATAAAAACAACCGAACTTACTGCCGCCGAAGTTATAACTTTTAATTTATTCCTTTTTGGCAATTCTTTTTCAAGCGGAGGTGAAAGCATTATCGCAAATATATAAGTCATGCAGATAGCACCGACATATATAAGCAATTGCATCATAGCTACGAATTGGCTGCCAAGATAAAGATAAACCCCTGTTATTCCAAACATGGCAAGACAAAGGCCCAAAATATTATGTACTATTTTTTTCGGTATTACCGCTAAAAATGCACCTGATAGCGTGAAAACAATCATCAGCGCAAAGGCAGCCTGCGCTACCATAATCGGCGGTATCAGATCTGAAATCGTGGTTGTCATTTACTTTCCTCAAGCCGTTGCATTATATCAATAACCCCATCCCAGCGAGATAAAAAGGCCAATTCATATT
This sequence comes from Pseudomonadota bacterium, assembly GCA_018817425.1. Lineage (NCBI taxonomy): Bacteria > Pseudomonadati > Pseudomonadota > Pseudomonadota bacterium. The sequence continues at coordinate 14,365 of JAHITX010000098.1, read as the reverse complement.
CATTGGAAAATTTAAGCGTCTTTTCAGGACAAACATCAACACACAAACCGCAAAGACTACACTTTGTAAAATCAATAAAATACTTTTTTCCGTATTTTTTATCACTAGCCTTTGTTTTTTCCCCCTGAACTTTAATAACATGCGAAGGACAGGTTCGCGCACATAACCCGCAGGCAACACAGTGGTGGCTCTTGTTGTCATCAAACATAATGGCTTCGATATGTCCCCTGAAGTGAGGAGTCATTACAGGTTTTTGACGTGGATACTGAACCGTAACAATAGGCTTAAAGAGATGTTGAAAAGTTACCCTCATACCTATGAGGAGGCTCTTTGATCCTGTATATATTTCTTTAACGTACTGTTTGAAGCCATACGGAGTATTCATTAAAACACCTTAATAAAAATAGCCGTTACCAAAAGGTTTACAAGAGCTATCGGAATAAGCACTTTCCATGCAAAATTCATAAGCTGATCAAAACGAAGCCTTGGGAAAGTCCATCTTATCCAGACGGTAACAAAAACAAGTAAGTAAGCCTTTAGAACAAACCAGAAAATTCCGGAGAAAAAAGGCCCATGCCAACCGCCAAAAAACAGAACTACGGCCATGGAAGAAGCTATAAACATGGCTGTATATTCCGCCATGAAAAACAGAGCATCTCTCATACCGGTATATTCGGTATGAAATCCTGAAACCAGTTCGGATTCGGCTTCAACAAGGTCAAATGGAGCCCGGTTCGTTTCTGCCGTTGAACAGATAATAAAAATAACAGCAGCAACCGGTTGCACCATAACATTCCAAAAATATGGTGATTGAGCTGCAACAATTTCACTCATCTTAAAAGAATTGCTCATGAGAATAACCGACATTGCGGAAAGCAGAAGCGGTATTTCATAAGCTATGCTCTGAGCAACAGCCCGGACAGCGGCAATCAATGAATATTTATTGTTTGAAGCCCATCCGGCCATCAATAATGATAAACCTGAAATACTTGAAAATGCAAAGATCAATAAAATACCCACATTCATCTCTCTGATCTGCATTACCGAGCTGAAAGGAATCACAACAAAACAAACAATAGCCGGAATTACAGCTATGCAGGGAGCCAGCCAGAAAAGAGGTTTGTCTGCTGCATCAGGGGTTATCATTTCTTTGCACATCAATTTTACTGCATCAATAAGGCTCTGTAAAATTCCATGAGGGCCGACTTCCATAGGACCGGGACGAAGTTGTATATGTCCCGCAACCTTTCTCTCGACGTATACAAGGAAAGCGGAATTTAAAGGTACAAACATTAAAACAAGCAGAAGCCCTACAACACCCGCCATCATATCCGGGCCTAAAAATCCATAAATATCTTTAATAATAGGAAGTTGTGTCATATTCACCGGTCAATCTCCGGAACCGTTACATCGATACTGCCAAAAATAGCAATAAGATCGGCAACAAAATGTCCAGGAACAATCTTACTCATAACAAATAGGTTAGAAAAAGAAGGCGCGCGCACTTTCAGACGATATGGAATACGCGTACCATCACTGACTATATAAAAACCAACAGCGCCACGGGCACTTTCAAAGGAATAATAACAATCTTTGACAGGCGGTGTTACAAAGCGGGCTACGTCTGAACGAATCGGGCCTTCAGGCAAGTTATCCAAAGCCTGTTCAATAATGTTTAAACTTTGCTCCATTTCGGCCATCCGTACCAGATAGCGGGCCATACAATCGCCTTCTTCCCTTGTCGGAATCTCAAACTTGAAATCCTGATATGATGAATAGGGTTCGCTTTTACGCACATCATAGCTTACACCGGAGCCGCGTAATGCCGGACCGGTAACACCATATTCAAGTGCCACTTCCTTGCTGATAACTCCAACTCCGGTGGTACGTTTTATAAATATTATGTTCCCTGTTATCAAATCATTGTAGAGTTTGAACCGCCCTCTGAGCCGATCTATAAAACGCCGGGCACCTTCGCAAAAAGCCTGATCGATATCCAAACGAACTCCGCCAAACCGGCTATAATTATAGGTAAGACGTGATCCGGTAATCGTCTCAAGCAGATCAAGTATTTGTTCACGGTCATCCCACCCATAAAGAAAAGGTGTATATGCCCCTAAGCCCATAACAAAATCCATAACTCCAAGAAGGTGGCTGGCGACACGATTAAGCTCTGAAGTAATAACCCTGATATACTGCGCTCTTTTTGGAACCTCAATACCACAAAGCTTTTCAACAGCTTCACAATATCCGGTATTGAAAATCATGCCGGAAAGATAATCCATTCGTGCAGAATTTGGATAAAACTGTTCATAGATTCGGTTTTCAGCCATTTTCTCATGGCCCCGATGCGTATAGCCGATAAGCATTTCAGCTTTGACTACAACTTCGCCGTCAAGTGTCAGCAAAAAATGCAAAACTCCGTGGGTACTCGGATGCTGAGGGCCTAGATTGAGCTGATAAAGCCGCTCATTAATATTTATGTCGTCTACGGTTTTGATGGTCAACATGTCATATCATCTATTTCATCGGTTATAGTAGTCTTACCGAAGTTCTTAAGTAATGGGAAATAATCTGCATCATCGGGATTGAGTATACGCCTTAAATCCGGGTGTTCTTTAAATTGGATACCAAAAAAGTCGTAAACCTCCCGTTCCAGCCAAATAGCACCCGTATAAATCGCCGAAATAGTAAAAGGCGGTTCATCTTTGGGCACACGTATCCGAACCATTACACGGATATTTTCCTGATTATAATCAAAATAAAGGTAAACGATCTCAAATGAATCTATGAAATCAACCGCTGTGACGGTTTCCAGGTTAAATCGCCTGTTTTTCATAGCCGAAGCTACCCTGCGCATACCAACCTGATTCGACTTAAATTCCAGGTGATAGCCTGTACGGGCATAATCACTCTGGCTGATATCTGCTTCAGGTACTGATTTAGCCAGACTATTTTGCAGCTCTTCTAGCAGCTTTTTCTGCCCTTCGGTTAGCATCCATTGTTCCTTTACTAATCAAGGTTTGTAATTTAAGAAGTCCCTGGATAAAAGCCTCCGGGCGTGGGGGACATCCGGGAATATAAACATCAACGGGAATTATCTTGTCCGTTCCGTTAATTATTGCGTACTGCCCTTCATAAGCAAACGGCCCGCCGGAAATAGCGCAATTGCCCATCGCCATAACCCATTTTGGACCGGGCATCAGTTCATAAAGATTTTTTATAGTCGGAACAAGTTTTTTTGATATTGTTCCGGCAACAACCATAACATCGGATTGTCGCGGACTTGCTCTAAAAATAGTCCCGAACCTGTCAAGATCGAAGCGGGCCATTCCTGCGGCCATCATCTCTATAGCACAGCATGCAATTCCAAAAGTAATGGGCCATAAAGAATTAACCCTTGTCAGATTCAATAAATCCTGAACAGAAGTAAATCCCAGTACTGCAGGCGCTCCATCTGTAGCCATTGTAGTTGCACAATATGGACTTTTCTCTATCTCCATTCAAATACTCCTTTCCGCCAGGCATATACAATCGCCAGAGAAATGATAAAGAGGAAGATAAAGAGTTCAATCAATTCGCCATAACCAGATCCTTCCTGACCATAAACCATGAGCACCGGAAAGAGATAAAGTACGTCCACATCAAAGGCTAAAAAAATCAGGGCGAAAAGATAATAGGATGCTCCGAATTGGATCCAGGCAGTTCTGATTGGAGCCACACCGCTTTCATAAGTCTCCCCTCTCCTTTTCCCACGATAGTTAGGACCTATCAAGGAATTTAACGTTACCATAACAACCGGCAACGCAAGGGAAACTATAAAAAAAATAAAAACAAAGAAAAAATCATATAGGCCGGCTTGCAGCATCTGAGAAAACACGACTTATAACTCCCATAACCTCACATAAAAAATTCATAACTTAAAGTAATTGTTTCGGCTCACATAGCTGGTTGAATGAACAATTGTCAAGAAAAAAAATATAAAACTCTTTACTTTTTTAAAAATAATACATCAATTCCAAATAAGGTTTACCTGGCATTATGGCCTTTTCATATTGACATGCTCTAAATAACATGCTTTTATTCCAACCAATTTTTAATTCAACTGTTCTGATGGAAATAACGTTAGCCGCTCAGTCTATCTTTAGAGCGGAGTGAACGGGAACAATCACTTATGTTGTAGTAAACATGTCCCGAATTCATAAAGCATATATATTTATTGAAAAAGGCAACCCTTACGACAAAGGAACTCTCATTCCTTTATCTAAAAAAAGTATCTCCATAGGACGTCAATTCTCTGCGGACGAACCGGATATTGCATTCAGCAACCCTGTCATTTCACGTAATCATCTTTTAATCGAATGGAAGAATGGATCATATCAGGCCGTTGATAAAAATAGTAAAAACGGGACGAAAATCAACGACAAAAAATTGGAGAAATCAACCTTTTATGAGCTTGGCAACGGCGACCGCCTGCGCCTGGCCAATGATACGGCCATACTCTTATTCTCTTACGAGGTGAAGCCCACAACAGTAACCATGCATGAAGAATCGGAAGAATTGCAAATCCGGTTCAATGCTGACCGCAGAGAGCTTTTTATTGAGAGCCAAAAAATCGTTTTGAGGGGAAACCTTTACGAACTTTTTGGCGTTCTTTATAAAAACCGGGGAAAAGTAGTCAGCCATTCGGAAATTAAAGAAGCGGTCTGGCCCGAAAGAGCCAGGGATGAAAAAGGTGAGCCTTTTACATCGGAAGAAGAGATTCATGTGCTTATGATGCGTATGCGCCATAAATTAGGCGCATACAGCCGGTTTCTAAACAACATCCGCGGCTATGGTTATATCCTGGACCTGTAATAATCGAAAGTGTATTTCATGTCTGAAAAATGGGAAATCGGCCAAATCATAGATGGACATTATGAAATCTTTGATATCAAAAAAGGCGGCATGGGCCTTGTTTTTATCTGTTACAACAAATTTGAAAGGGAAATGATCGTTTTAAAAACCTTTCGGGACAGGTTTTTATCCAACAATCAGGTCGTTAATAGATTCATTCAGGAGGCTGCAACCTGGATACATCTGGATAGTCACAGCAATATCGTCCGGGCCTATTCAGTGGCACACATATACTTTCGACCCTACATTTTTTTAGAATACATCGCAAGCAATTTTAATTATGGCCTTGATTTAGCGGACCACATGACCGGCAGGCGCCTGCCTTTGGAAACAGTTTTTGATTTTGCCGGGCAGTTTTGCGACGGCATGGTCTATGCCCGGAAAAAAATGCGAAGTATCGGCAAACAGTTCGTGCATGCCGACATCAAACCCGCCAATATCCTGATTCACAACCAAAGCACTTTAAAAATAACCGACTTCGGATTGTCCCGCGCATTTGACAACGAGAAAGCCTCAAACGGATGGGGCACACTCGCCTACATGTCTCCTGAGCAGTTTACTAAAACCCCACTGGATGTCCGCTCCGATATCTATTCTTTCGGATGTGTGCTTTATGAAATGGTCACCGGAACCATACCTTTTTTAGTTGACGAAAACAATGATTTGGCATTGGCCCACAGGCTTTACAGAGAAAAGCATTTTCAGGAATTTCCGATAGAGCCGAAAGAGCAAAGAAGTGACTGCCCAACCGGACTCAACGATGTGATTTTAAAATGTCTAGAAAAAAATCCGCTTAAGCGCATCCCTGATTTTAATGTTTTGAAGAAAGAAGTTGTCGATCTTTACTATCAAATGACCGGCAAAATAATCCCAAAGAGTTTAGAATCGATGCAATCGCTGGATAAAAGAGAGATGCTCGATAAAGGCATATCGCTTATTGGATTAGGGCAATATCAGGATGCCGTTATCTGTCTGGACCAAGCGTTAAGCGCAACCCATGAGCCCGAACTCAACTGGATTGCTTACAACAGCCGCGGTTCAGCCTTTGCCGACATGGGCCAGACAGAAAAAGCCCTGGTCGATTACGAATCGGCCATCCGATTATTTCCGGATCGGCCGCTCTCCTACAACGGGAGAGCCAATCTCTACAACAATCTGGGAGAACTCCATAAAGCCCTGAGCGATTATGATAAAGCCATTGCCCTGGATGATAAAAATGTCATCAGTCTTTACAAGCGCGGCATCTGTTATAGAAGGCTTCAATAATTTGAAAAAGCACTAGACGATTTTAGCCGCGCCATTGAGTTAGGCCATTATGAATCCTACACCAACCGGGGCAGTACTTATCAAATGCTTGGGCGATATGAGGAAGCTTTATCGGATTTTAATAAGGCTTTGGAGTTATATCCCCGAAATTCAATTGCTCTTATGAATATCGGCGGCATTTGCGAGGAACGCGGGCAAGACAAAGAAGCGGCCGAGTACTACACCAGTGCGATTCAAATAACGCCTTTGTATATCATACCCTATTCCAAACGTGCCTATCTTTTCGCAAAAGAGAAGAATTATATAGCGGCCATAGAGGATTATGAAAAGGCGCTCAGTATTGATCTGTCGCAGATTCCCAAAGATGCCTGTGTTGACTACACCCTTTCAAAGACCGAACTGGATCGTATTTACCCGCCTATTTTCCATGACTGCGGAATAAGCTACCTGAAAATCGGCAACTATCTGAAAGGCAAAGAATATTTACAACGTTTTCTTAAAATAGCCTCGCCCTACCATCTCGATAAAATCGGGCAGGTAACCCAGGTGCTTGCCTGGATAGATATTCAGCTTGGAATTTGTTAGGCTTTTGATAGGTAGCTGCTATTGTGTTCATTTAAAAGGAGGTGTACTTTTTGATTCAAAATGAGAACCATGCAAGCTAAAAATGACGTTGCTGAAACCAACCCCCCTTTTGCGTTTTGCAGAAGTGCAAGCATTAGGAGATATCGGCGCCATTTATCCCGGTCATCTTGCATTGCTTGTGCTGACCATGCTTGTAATCATAAACGACGAATCCCAATGGCAGGCTACCAGAGAAGGCGCTGAAAAAACCTTGATTTTGTATGGATCAAAATGTGTGCCATGCTTGGAAGAACTGATGAAGCATGAGGACCCACTGATAAGCTTACAGGCAACTATATTATTTGAAAATATATCAAAAGGGATAAGCAAATAACAAAGGAGGTATCTATGGGATTTAAGGACCTGTTTCGACCTAAGTGGAAACATAGCAATGTTTTTGTGCGGCTAGGTGCAGTTCAGAAACTTTCTAATCAGACCAAACTTGCTGAAATTGCCAAGAAAGACGCCGATGATACAATACGAAGTGCAGCCGTGTACAGACTGACGGATCAAACTCGACTTGCTGATGTTGCCTTAACAAGCGATAGTTGGGAAGCGCGGTATGCTGCTTTAGAAAATTTAACGGATCCAAATCTACGCGCTAAGGTCCTTGAAAAATTTGATTACAATGAAAAGGACATGGAGACATTCCGGGCTATAGCGAAAGCATTTAACTACGATAAGGATAAATTACAATGTAGCCCAAGAACGGGTCAAGCGGTAGAAGAGTTGCAGCGTGTTATGGACGTTAATGCGGCGCGTGTTTTGAATGATACGATTGAGGATAAACCCGCGTCTGCCGGGATTGATATCTCACACATCCATGAGCATTTGCAGACAGGCAATAAAATCAAGGCGATCAAGCTATATCGTGAGCAAACAGGAGCAGGGCTGAAGGAAGCAAAGAACGCTGTTGAAGCGATTGAGCGAGGCGAAATGCCTTTAACAGAAACTAATTCCCATGGTGCCAAATCTAAACCAACTGCCGCTGACTTACCTGATTTTAACAAAAACGATAAGACACATGTTCCCAAGATTACGCAAGAGTATTTAACCATTATTTTAGTTGAAAGCTCAACACTTGGCAGTGCCGGTCCAGGAGGAGACTCCTTTCAAAAAGCTATTCAGAATATGAACAATCGAGACGATGCCACTGCAATACGCTGTTTTGAGGAGGCGCTTATAAAAGGCCTCGATCCGTTGAGGCAGGGGTATGTGCATGCGAACCTTGGTGAAATGTATATAAAGACGAATGTCATAGAAAAGGCTTTGGATGAATTCAAGAAGGTCCTGAATTTCAAAGAGGCCCTCTATGAAAGTGTCCATACCGCAGTTCAATATCTCAGCATACTGTATCGCGAGCTCGGACAGCCGGAAGTGATCAACGTACTTGAACAACTAAAATATAAAACTTCGAGCAAAATAAATACCAGTCTCTCTCCGGAAACGGTCGAGCGTGTGCGTCAATTGGCTATTAAAAACAAATCCCATCTTCTTGAAAGAAATGCTGCTTCTTCAACACCGATAGATGAGGGTAAAAGCAGAAAAAGTATTTCAAACAATAAAGAAATCAATAAACTTGAGGCCAAAGCACAATACTATATTGACAGGAAGAAGGATGGCAAATTCGACGAAGTGATTGCAGATCTGGCGCCAATAATTTCAAAATTACCGGATAAAAGTGATATTAGGAAAATTTTATCGAGTACGTATTTGGACCGTGGAGCTGCTAATTATCAACAAGGTTATGATAATAAAGCATTGGCAGACTTTGAGGAAGCCACTAAGGTTGACCAGGAAAACTGGAAAGCCCTTGTTAACCTTTCAAGCCTTTACATGGCAAGCTATCGTTGGAAAGAAGCATTGAAGCCTTTGAAATCAATTATGAACTGAATAATAATCCAGGCATTGTTGAACGACTCAGACAAATACGCTCCCATGTATAAACACCAGCGTAGGGTCAATGAAAGAAGAACTGATGAAGCATGAGGACCCCCTGATAAGCTCACAGGCAAAGAGAATATTTGAAAATATATAAACTCATAAGCGAATAGAAAAGGAGGCTTTGATGGGTACCGCAAAGGATAATAAACTAATTGATGCTGTGAAGAACGGTAATATCGCTGAAGTGAGAAGCCTATTGAAACCGGGTCTGGTTTGGTATGATCAAGCCTGTAGATGTCTCAGTAAAAATGTCAAATGGGGAGACACTTTTAATTCTTGCCTCCCGGCAGGGGAATCTGGAAATAGTGAAATCGTTACTGGAGAATGGCGCAAGAGTAAATGATATCAGCAACGAAAAGGTTTCCCCGCTGTATGTGGCATCAGAGAATGGACACAAGGACATTGCAGAGCTGCTTATGAATTCCCCTTGGGGTGATGAATCTAACGTATTGTCCTGCACTGAGAGTGCCTTGCGGGAAAAGTATAATCATATTTCAGCAAAGACATGAAGAAAATGAGGGATGAAGCATCGCGCCTAATGGATATTGGAAAGCGAAGTACAGAAGAAGTGTTTAATAACTATTAGTGGATCAGAAAGAGGCTAAGCCAGCTTTTGGCTCTTTACCTTATCCCTGACCAGAGGCCCGAAATAACCATAATAGAAGGAGGCAACATGAACTGGTACTTCGAGGTGTTAAGAAAATATGCGGTATTAAATGGACGAGCTCGGCGCAAAGAATTTTGGATGTTCTTTCTATTCAACATGATCATCTTGTTTGTGTTAAGTTTTGTTAGAATAGACTATATCATAGAACTTTTCCATCTTGCCGTTATGATACCGTCTATCGCTGTAGGCGTTCGCAGGATGCAAGACACAGGTCATAGTGGATGGTGGTTCTTTGTACCTATAGTTAATCTGGTTTTTGCGGTTCAGGCGGGCCAGAGAGGCAGTAATAGTTTCGGACCAGACCCGATATCTTCTTACACTACATCAAAACACGCCACAGAGCATCAGCATACCGATAGGAACATTGATGATGTCAAGGTCGAGCCTGAAACAAATCAAGATGTTGTTCGGAACACAGCTCCAGAAAAACTTACAACTGAGGCGCTACACGCCCAAACCCAACTTGCTGAGATTGAGGAGGTAAGCAAGGAGCTTCCCGCTTCCATTGCTTCGGCAGAGGATGGTAATAAGACAAAAATTTGGAAAGAAAAAGATAATCGTGGCACAAGACAGGAAACCTATCAGGAAGCTGTTGTTTTTTGGCTGGCACGAAACGCTTCGAAAAAACTCGATCCCTTTATATTGTATACATTTGACAATGAAGAAAACGCTCGGAAGGCATTATTGGATACCGGCGTTGTTCACCGCACCGGGGACAGCGGCAAGCTGATTTGTACGGAAACTCTGACATTCGGATATTATCGGCGAAACGATGGCAAGTACGAGGCTATCCTTTGTGGCGATGATTTGGCTCGCGATCTCTGGGTAAAAACCAAAGAATGCTTTTTAAAATATGGCGGCATTCTTAATAATGAGCAGGAACCCATAAAAGATATCAGAACCGTTGCCCAAAAATCGGTGACAGATATACAAAAGGTTAAATTCCTTCGTGAAGACCGCACGTCTGATGTGGGTCAAACCGCAATTTACCGCATCCATACTGCTCCGGACGCATTGACGGCCAAGGCATTTCTCGAACAGAATCCCATAAGCCAGAAATTTTTTTATTTAGTGGTTGAAACTCCTGAAGGTAACTATTGTCGTGATATAGCTGGTATCTACAAGGAATAATGAGAACTGATCAATTAAATTCTATTAAAATATAGGAGCTCTTGAGAAAGCATTCTAAAAAATCAACTTCGATCAATCTGTATGCTATCTGTAGGTTTTCCTGTGTTAAATATGCCTTCCTTTTTCTCTGGCGTTAAACTGACATATTTAAAAAACTTTATCAAGGAAACTTTCGATAATTTTTTTAACTAATATTGAATGACCTTTAAGGAGCTTGAATGGCGGACAATACTCACATAAATTATACGGATACAGGCAGAATGTTTTTTGCCGTTTTACTGCTTCGCGTTGTCGCTGTTATCCTCGTTATTTTTACTCTACCCATAAGGCCGACCCTCCCTGCCTGGATGCTGGAGTGGTATGGACAGATAGCATATCCACTTCTTGCATATAGCGTCTTTTCGTTGTTGTTTTATAAAAAAGTAACGGCTGTTCTGAAAAAATACCCGTGGTTGCTGTATGCTGACCTTCTGATTTCTGTGGGAATCTTACAGATTGGCGGCAGCTGGCGCAGCTCATATTTCGGATATACCATTACCTCAATGATCCTGCTTACCATTGTTCATGGCAGGATGGGAGCATACGTCTCAGCGGCTGTCCTTACTATTGCTGCTGTGGTCAAAGATCCTTCTTGCGGCCTGCCTTGCATGGAGGTGTTTTTTGTCAACAACTGGGACATGCGGATGGGGGCGGGGCTTATTTATACAACGGCGGGAGCGATCCTCGGATACTTCAGCACACTCTTGAAAAAAATAGAAATATTATCACGGGCTGAAGTGGAAAAAACCAAAATGGAGGCAAACACACAGCTTGCTTTGGAACTGCATGACGGCGCAAAGCAGATGGTAACCGCCATTCTTCTGAAGATGAACCCGCTGGTAAAAAACGTTCAATCCTCCCAGGATGAAATCTCGGAGGAAATACGATGGATTTGGCGGGGGATGAATTATCTGAAAAACGAAATGAACCAGGTTATGGACACCCTAAAAAATGGGAAAAGCAACGGCAATAGCCTGGCATTATGCGACATCATACCGCTTGCTGAAGAGGAGGCGAAAATTGCCGAGGTCATGACCGGGTTATCCTGGAGTGTGATAACGGAATGCCGGGAACTCTGTCTTCCTTTATGTTCCGTAATGTCCTTTCGCCGCTTTTTGAGTGAAGCTATGATGAATACATGGAAACATTCGGGACTGAACAGCGGTGTGATCTTGCTTCAGCGTTCGAACGAATCCGCAATTATTAAAGTTACAGACATGGGAACAGGATTCAAGCTTCAGGAGAAAACCGGCGGGAGTACCACAGGACTTGATAGTCTTAAATACAGGGCAAAAGAGCTAAACGGTACTGTTGAAATTAATACAGCACCAGGTAAGGGTTGCAACGTGATACTCACACTCCCGGTGCTTTTTCCATCTGACATGATTTCCGAAAAGAACGATACACACAAATAATCTGGTAATAAATTACCAGATTATTTGTGTGTATCTGCTCATGATAAAAGACATTCAAATATGCTATAGGAACAAGCATGCTTATCAAAGTTTTTATTTTTGAAGACCATTGGATGTGCCGGGAAGCACTCGTTGCTGTCCTTGGCAAAGCCGGCAATATTCAGATTGTAGGCGCAGTTGAGGAAGTCGGGGAAGGATTCCAAAGAGCAGTAAAATTAAAACCGGATGTCGTGCTTATGGACGTCCTTTTCCATGGAGTAAAGCTGGGCATTCAGGCCACTGCTGCGATAAAAAAGGCGCTCCCGGAAACAAAGGTTTTGGTATTTACCGAATTTCCGGACGAAGACACGTTAAGGAATGCTGTAAAGGCAGGCGCATCAGGGTTTCTGCTTAAAAAAGAGGTGCAGGACCCTGACGTTATTGTAAACGCGATCCGCACTGTGCATCGCGGACATGCGTATCTGACCCCCCTCATGACCGAAAAAATTCTTAATGTGGTGCGACATGCAGCAGAAAAGGACGGCTATGAATTGACTAAAAGAGAGCTGGAAATATTGCAATTGATAAACAAAGGAAAAAACAACAAAGCAATCGCAACAGAGCTTGGAATCGACATAAGAACCGTTGCCAACCATGTAAGCAATCTGCTTTTCAAGATGGATGCAAATAATCGCACCGAGGCAGCTGCGATTGCAAGACGTGAGGGGATTTTGGAGTGATTGATACCGAGTTCCTTCAAATCATACCTGCATTGGCTTCATCGCTTCTTTCCTCGACATATCACATATATACATCCTGCCGCTTCAAGTGCGCAAAGCAGCGCTGGAAAAGCTTTACAGGATAGGAGAACAGGGAAAAACAACCTTGGATAGAAAGGAGGCGGATGAATAACCAAGAAACTATATGGCAGTGTTAACAGAAAATTTATTATTAAATTATTAAATTTGAGGAGATAGAATCATGAAAAACCATATAAAATTTCAGCATCGTCACTATATTACAAGCCTTTTTTTGATTATATTCTTTATTAGTGGATGTACTCATCTGTACAACCAACCACTTCATGAAATCAATTTGATGCCTGTAAATGATAAGATTAATCTTTCTGTCGGTCTTGTTATGACTGATGAGTTTCGCAATGTAAAATGGGAAAAAAAGGAAATAGGTGATACTTTTATTTTACCTATAGGCGAAAATTTGGCACATCAAACTGAGCAGTTAATGAAAAGAGTCTTTGCAAATTCAGTAGTATTAGAAGGTGTAAATCCCACTCAGAATACTGAGATAAAATATATCATGACTCCAAAGGTAATTTTTGTTGAGCAATCATTAGGAGCAACCGCTTTTTCAAATGCAATATTATCGATTATTGTTGAATGGAAATTAACAGATCCAAAAGGAAAAGCTGTGTGGCAGGAAACAGTCAAAGGAGTTGGCACGGGACAAACTGGTAATATTGTTACAGGTGGAGCAAATATGGAAAAGCGTTTTAAGATGGCTTTGCAAGACCTGTTTGAGAAAACTCAAGAAGCTATACTATCTTCCGACTCTCTTAGAAATATAACATAACTACTGATGGAGTATTAACAACTTTTAGAACCCACCTTTTATGGACTATACGAGAGTTTTATAATCAGTTGGATTAAGATTTTAGTAGAGAGAGAAGAGGAGCTAAAACCTATGAATAAGATATTAAAATCACGATGGCAATATTATCGACATGTTTTATGCATACTCTTATGTGTTCTGATATTATTTCTTAACGGTTGCGCTACAGCCTGGGAGCCAAGCGGCTCCTATTACCGAACCACGACAACAAAAATATCAGTTGCAAGTGTTCCTGATGGAAAGGTTCTTATTAACAACAACTATGTGGGAGATACACCAATAGATCATACAGTGCGATATGAAAAACAAATTGATAAAAAAACCAGGAAGGTTAGCTATTGGATAACACAACCTGGATTCACGCTTTTTTGGAGTATTGTAAGTCTTGGTGTTTATATCCCTTTCAGCTTAATACCTGCCGATGTTGAGACATCGCTGCATCCTACTGACTTATATCGTAACAACGAATTTACTCTTAAGATTGTATCGGAAGGGTATAAAATTTGGCAAAAAGAAATTTTATGTTCAGGAAACGACAGGCTTTCAATTGATACAACCCTGGAGAAAAATGAGGCCGATAAATAACTGAGAGACTATATGGCAGGGTTAACAGCAAATCAATTTTTAATCAAAGGAGCCACTTTCAAAACGTTTCAGTTTGGTCAAGCTCAAGGCGGGAGAAAATTTCAACCACAGGAATACATCGAGTATTTCGAGGATTGAAATTTGAGCCCAACGCAGAGATCGGCCAAAATGGGGCGTTTTGAAACTGGCT
>JAHITX010000097.1 GCA_018817425.1 Pseudomonadota bacterium | reverse complement strand
CCATAGGCGGCACAGCTGCCGGTGCGTTTGCGGATAAGAATGTAGCCACCGGCAAGGCCGTTACAGTCACCGGCAACACCATAAGCGGGACCGATGCCGGTAACTACACCCTGGTTCAGCAGGCCGGCTTGACAGCGGACATCACGAAAGCGACCCTTACCACAACGGGTGCTGCTGCACAGAACAAGGTTTACGACGCTACGACAGCGGCAACGATCACAGGTGAAACCCTGGTTGGCGTGCTGCTTTCAGATGCTGTTACCGTTTCGGGAGACGGAACGTTTGCTGACAAGGCAGTGGGAACCTCAAAGGTTGTCACGGCAGCCCTGAGTATTGCTGGTACGGATAGCGGCAACTACGCTCTGACCCAGCCTACAAGCCTGACCGCGGACATCACGAAAGCCGATCTTGCGGTCACCGGGCTGACTACGTCCAACAAGGTCTATGACGCCACCCCCACCGCCGCCCTGGTCGGCACGGCTGCGATCACGAAACTGGGCGCAGATGATGTGACCATAGGCGGCACAGCTGCCGGTGCGTTTGCGGATAAGAATGTAGCCACCGGCAAGGCCGTTACAGTCACCGGCAACACCATAAGCGGGACCGATGCCGGTAACTACACCCTGGTTCAGCAGGCCGGCCTCACAGCGGACATCACCGCCAAAGAAATTAACGCTACCGATATTACCGCTGATGATAAGACTTATGACAGTACCACTGATACCACACTGAATACTGCCAGCGCCAGGCTCTCCGGTGTGATCGTTGGAGATACGACCACGCTTGGTATAACTTCTGCTGCCGGTTATTTTATTGACCCAAATGTAGGGCAAAATAAGACTGTCAATGTGACAGGTCTTGTCCTTTCAGGTACGGACGCAGGCAATTATACACTGGCAGCATACAATACCACTGCAAGTATTACTGGTGTTATCGCTCCCTCCAACCTGGTCAGCCCCCAGAGCTCAATCAACGGAACACAGTTGAATCAAAGTGGCGCAATGGGAGCACCGGTTACCCCCGCAATGGGCCCGGGCGGAGGCAGTATAACGCTTGCAAGTTTTATCACATCAACGCTGGTAAGTAATTTTTCTCAAACCGGAGGGGATACAATTCTTTCCTCAAGCATCTTCACAGCATCTGTTACTTTTACTGAAACGGATTCATCTTCAACTATAACTTTGGGCGACGGCTCTCTGCCCGGCACTCTGGTTGAGGTTGGAACATTGCCGGTATTCACCCAGCGTGGCAACGTAATTGTTGGTCAGGAAAGTTTTGTTGTTCAGGAAAGCCCAGCATCGCTTTCACTGACGCGAACAACATTTTCGGGAGCTGTTCCAGAGATTGGCTCACTTGCTGAGCAGGTTGTCCCATTCACGCTTTCCACGCCAAACGGGGTGACTCTCAATCTGATGGCATCGGTAACAGACAAAGGGTTTTTGGTAATTTATGTCCCTGATTCAAGTGGCACGATTGCTGTTTCAGAGGCGGTTTTGATGGGCATGATGATCATTAAAAATGAACAGAACATAGATATCGGAACCTTAAAGGGCGTCCTGTTAAAACAACTTGATTAGGTTTGAAAAGCATATGCACAAAAGCAGAAAGAAGCCAGGGGTCAAGTCCGCTCTTGAAGAAGCCAGGGGTCAAGTCCGCTCTTGGCTCTTATATATCATTAAAAGTATATTTATTTAGTGGAGTAAAAATAACGCTTATAATTTTATTCATTTCTCTTTTTATTTCATTACCTCGGCGAGTTTTATATCACCCTTGAGAAGCTCATTAACCACTGAGGATCGATCTATTCCCTTCTTTGAAGCGATTTTCTCAACAAAGCTTAAAACTTCGTCATCAAGATAAATTGGAATGTTTAGTTTCATATCCGGACGATAAAACTTGCCTCTTTCACCTTTTGAGAAATCATATTCTTTTTTCATATTTTTTCACCATATGTTTTGCCTTCGTGGTTTGTCGCTTTACGGCATGAAATAATTCTTATAGTAGCAGCTTCTTTACTGTCTTCTTTGAAAGTATGGATTACGATCAATAATCTTCCTTTTTCCGAAATGCCTAAAGTTATCCATCTGTCCTCAGTTTCACTGTGTTCCGGATCAAATATGGAAAGTGCCTTTGAATCTCTAAATACTGATGCTGCTTCATCAAAAGTTACAGCATGCTTATCTCGGTTATTACGGGCCTTTATAGGATCCCACTCAAAATTATAATTTATAGCCATATTAACATTCATTTAGTTTTATAGCAAAACTGGAATCGGACGAACTATGTTTTAAATAATTTAATTTTAATATCAGCGAGTTTCGAGACTTTCAATTTAAGTACGGTAATTTATTATCATGATTTGCAATAGGAATCTACAACTATTGTGATAATGTTCGCTTTATTGGCAGGAAGCTATCAATAAAAAATATGTCATTTACAAGCGTTTTAATAACTCGACCTATATTGGAAAGTAAAAGGCCACCCGCTATTTTAATGTAAAGACGGCCAGTAAGAAAATATGGTCGAGTCTGCGTTTGATTCAAGTTTAATAGTTTAATGCGTACCATCAATATCTTAAATGAAAATTCCCTTATTTCATAATCACATTTTCACAAGCATTTCCGGAAGCCAGGCAATTCATGATGCTTTTAGGTTTTATTATTCTTATAATGACCGGAAGTAAAAAAAGCGTACAAAGAAGATGAAAGCAAGTAACTACAGCCAGCAACAAGCCCATATCTGCCTGGAATTTGATATCTGATATTGCCCAGAAAATTACGCCCACGATGATAAGCAAGGCGGTAATGGTAATAGCATTGCCTGCGGTGCGAACCGCTTCTGTTATTCCCATTTCAAAAGATTGCAGGCGTTGAGTTTCTTCCCTGACCCTGCTGAATAGATAAATTCCATAATCAACGCCGATTCCAACCGCAATTGGTGGGACTGCCAGGGTTTGAAGATTAAGACTAAGGCCGGACATGCCCATATAGCCATATACAGCAAGGTTGGAAACTAAAAGAGGTACCATTAAAATACCGGCCGGCACAAAAGATTGAAAAAAGAAAGCAACACATAAATAGGTGAGAGCAAAAGCTGCGATGCTTAAAAGGATCTGATCCCTTGCCACGGAATCATTGGTAGCGGCAACCACACCGATAATACCGGCTGCAAGATTAAATTGAATACCCTTTTCTTTATTACAATCTATAAAATCCCTGCAATACTTTAAAACATTGTTAATAGTCCTGGCAGTATGATCCTTACAATAAGCCACAAGACTTGCTGCGGCCAATTGTTCGGAATAGTACTGGTCAAAATCTCCTGGCTCAGCTCCACCGCCCATCAATAAGAACAGAACGGCCGCCACCCCGGCATCACTATCAGGCAACACATATTGTTTGGGGTCGTTTTCCTGATACTTCATCTGCATGTTCTTGAGCAAATCAGCAACAGAAGAGGTTCCCTCTATCAGGGGATTTTGCATAAGATAAAACTGAAATTCCGATATCTTTTCCATGAGTTTCCGGTCGGCAAGACCTTTTTGATTATCACCGGTTGCGACAATAATAAGCGGATCCATAGAACCCGGAAAATCTCTGGCAAAAACACCGCATGCTTTGTTATATGGAGAATTGGCCCGCAAAAGAGGAGTGCCCGGATAAACATCACCAACTTCAACGTTCTTTGTGTACCATCCTGCAATAATTATTATGATGACAGTTGCAACTATTATAATACGGGCACCATTTCCTTTGCTGCAAGCCGCAACCTTCCCCATAAAATTATCCAGCCAGCCACTTCGCTTCTTATCTCTCCACTTGCGGTTCTTTTCTGCCGAGAAGGGAAGATACAGATAAATTACAGGATTTTGGATCAAACATACTACAATCATGTTCATGGCCCAGCAGAAACAAATGAGTCCAAGTTTTTGCATAATGGGAATAGGGACAAAGGCAATCAGCAGAATACTTAAGCTATCTGTAATGATGCCCGACACGCCGGGATAAAAAAGCCCCCTGATAGTGTTGGCAACGGCCGTTGGGATATCTCCGGTATCTGCATATTCTTCGTTAATCCTCCAGTTGAATTGCATGGAATGGCTCAGAGCGCGGGTGCATAAAAGAAGCGGCACAACAAGTATTAAAGGGTCAAGATTATAATCCCATAAGCCGATAAAACCAATTCCCCAGATGGCGCAGATTAACGCAGGAAAAAAAGTGAGCAAAACGAGGCGCAAACTTGAAGTATAAAGAAGGGCTACAATAAAGATTGCAATGCCTGTAATAATAAAGACCTTCAGAGTCTGGCCTATGTAATGGCTTATAACACCATAAAGATAAGGTTCGCCAACGACAAAAATCTCATCGTTTTCATCTTCATACTTCTTTTTTATTTGCTGGATTTTGTCATAAATAATGTCGCAATCAACACCCTCTTCAAAAAACCCCGCTGTGATTATGGCCGCCTTTGAATCCAAAGAAACCAGTTTGCCGAAATAGAGTGTATTTGAATAAATATTGCGCTTTAAATCTTCCATTTCTTCTTCTGTAGCCGGTGGCCCAGGATACATCAAAGAAGGAAATTCAAGACCCCAGGAGCTAACCTTGAAGTTTTTGATCTTGTTTACTCCTATGGATATAATTTTGTTACGATCAACCCCCGGTAAAAGGAGTAACTCATCACTTATTTTGATTATTTTCTTAAGGGATTTTTCGTTAAAAATTGTTCCGTTTTTGGCACGAACCTCAATTAGAATCTGATTTGTTCCTCCAAAAGAGGAATATTTTTTAACCAATGTTATAAAGGCGTGATTGCTTGGTAATAGATCACGGAAATAGGTGCGAAGGGGAACATTGGAAGCCTGATAAAGGAAAAAAATCGTAATGGCAATGTTTATTAAGGCTATATAGAATTTTTTCTGTACCACAAATCGTGCAAGCAGGTCCACCCATATAAGCATCCGTTTTTCAAAAGTAATCCGCTCTTTATTACTCATTTACCCGATACCTCCCTTTAAATTGACTCCGAACTATTTCAAGTATATTAGAGCCATTTTCTTCTATGGTCTTTTTTTGCCAGGCAGATCACACCCTTTTTCGTCAGGATATAAACCTTCAGGGCTGTTCCAGCTCTTGCCGCCGTCTGTTGTAATTCTTAAGGTCCCGCCGCCTCCGCATACAAAACCCTTTTGCTCATCAATAAATTTTATTGCTCCAAGCCATGACCTTACACCAATATCGCAGGAAGGTAATTTCCACGTTTCTCCCCCATCTTCAGTGATACAGTAAACGCCTTTTAAGCCGACAATCCACCCTTTTTTACCAGTCATGTCGATTCCATAGAGATTTTCATTAACCGGCGTTATGCTGCTCTTCCATGTGCTTCCGCCATCTTTTGTGGCTATGATGCAACCATCCATTCCAACAGCCCATCCATTTGCTGCATCATTAAAATACAGACCGAAAAGATTTTTCCCGACAGGATTTTTAGTTTCAGTCCAATTGGTTCCACCATCTGTAGTTTTTAAAATTGTTCCGAACTCTCCCACTGCCCAACCATGATTTGCATCGGTAAAATATATCCGGTTTAGCATCCTGTCTACCTTTTCCCCCATCTTCTCCCAGGTTTTACCGCTGTCTTTGGTGTGTAAAATAGTGTTGAATCCGCCCGCAATCCAACCTGTAGTTGCGTTTATAAAACAAACACTGCTAAGAGTGTTGGTAACGCCACTTTTTTGACGGGTCCACGTATGCCCTCCGTCAACCGTATTAAGAATTACCCCGAAACGGCCAACTGAATAGCCGTTATCTTTATCAAGAAAAGTTATATCAAAAATTTCCGATTTTACTCCTGATGACTGCCTGTGAAATGTCTTCCCGCCATCCCCGGAGTAAATTATATTACCAAATGCGCCTGCCGCCCATATATGCCCCCCGCCAACGGCTGATAATCCATAGAAATTATACAGATAAAGTCTCTGATTGAAAGGCACGGCTTCCGGGGCTTCCTTTTTATTATTTGCGGGAAATACCCCTGTTGCCGTAATGAAACAAAAAAATATCGCGCATATGGCGATGATTAAACCCCTAACTGATTTGAACTTCTTTGGACTATCCACCTGTTCCTCCCATTAATAAGACACAGGAGCCAGTTTCAAAACGCCCCATTTTGGCCGATCTCTGCGTTGGGCTCAAATTTCAATCCTCGAAATACTAAATGTATTCCTGTGGTTGAAATTTTCTCCCGCCTTGAGCTTGACCAAACTGAAACGTTTTGAAAGTGGCT